>RGCL01000060.1 GCA_009919175.1 Betaproteobacteria bacterium | reverse complement strand
CAGAGCTCAGGTATTCCAGTCGACCATTCAAGCTTCCGTAGATTGAGTAATCAAAGGCGTCGACTTTGACGACTGCAGGCATGTCCAATGCCAGTTGCCCCACATCGGCCGGGAGAATCTTGATTTCCGCCAGCAGGTCTACGTCAGACGGCGAAATCTGCATCAGCTCATCGCCAGCCTTGAGTACGCCCCCCACGGTGTTGATGCGCAAGACTTTCACCACCCCGTCGACTGGGGACACCAAGTTGGTGTGGTGCAACAGGCTGCGACGCTCTTCCAGCTTGAATTGGTTGGAGGTGGCTTCCTCCTGCAAGCGCGTCACTTCTTGGCGGGCATCTTGCAAGTACTTGTTGCGGGTGGCTTGTATCTTGCCCACCAGTTCCGCGACCTGGCGCCGAGCGCGCAATAACTCCAGTCGGCTGATATCACCGGTCTGACTGAGGTTTTCATTGACCCTCAATTCTTCCTTGGCCAGTTCCAAAGACTCCTCTAGCACGTCAAGCTCGGCCTGGAGGCCTTTTCGCTTTTGCAGGTACAGGGCTGTTTGCTCGCGAACAATCTCGGGATATTCACGCCACTGTCGGCCAAAGTCGAGTGGCATTCCGTTTGCTTCGGCCCGGGCTCGCAGTAAAGCAGCCTGAAGCGAGGCCACCTTGGCGCGCCCTTCATCGACACCAGCACTGGCCCGTTCCTGCTCCAGGGTGGCGAGTATTTGACCTGACTTGACGGTTTGTCCCTCAGAGACCAGGATTTTTTCCAGCACTCCGCCGTCTGCTGATTGAATCACCTGAGTGCGTGTATCGGGCACCAATTGACCTTGAGCTCTTACAGACTGATCCAACTCAAATTGCCAGGCCCACACGATAAACAAGGTAAAGCCAACCACAAGGGTCAGCATGAGACCGGGGATGACTCGGAATCGCGATGCAGTCATGATGCGGTCGCCGCAGGGGCGGGTCGGGGTTGTTGAAGCTTGGCCAAGACATCCGCCTTGGGGCCATCCAGCACGATCTGATGTCCGGCCACCACGATGATGCGGTCAACCAGTTGCAACAATTCGGGCTTGTGGGTCACAAGCACCAGCACGTCCGCGGGTTTGAGGGTGGATTCCAACGCACGGATCACCTGCAACTCCAACTGCCGATCCATGGAAGCCGTGGGCTCGTCTAACAGCCACAGACGGGGTCGACGCAAGAACACACGAGTGAGATTGACCAATTGCCGTTGACCACCCGATAGGCCTTGCCCTCCTTCATGCACGGGATGTTGCAAGCCTTGCTTGGAGCGATTGAGTACCGTTTCCTGCAGTCCTGTGAGAGCAGCAGCCTCCAGTATGGCTTGGTCACCCGGGTCCAGCAGGCCCAGAACCAGGTTGTCGCGCAGGGTGCCCGCAAACAACCGACCATCTTGCTGTAAGAACCCCATCTGCTCAGCCAGCAGTGGTTTGGCAATGTGCGAAAGATCTACCCCATCGAGTTTGATCGTGCCTTGTTGTGGCCGATACATGCCACTGAGCAAGCGCAGCAAACTGGTCTTGCCCGCACCCACCGGGCCCAAAATTCCAATCTTCTCGCCAGGACGTATGGTGAGCTTGGGAATAATCAATGCGGCCTGACTGCCATAGGCAAATTGAACCTGTTCAAATTCGTAATGCCCGCGAATGCGTTCGAGTTGCACCGGTGTATCCACCCCGTGGTGATCGGATTGCAAAGCAAAGAGCCGATCCAGGTTCTGCAGGGACGTTTTGCAATGCCCCCACTGGATGAGCAAGTTGGGGATGGTGCCGATGGGGCCCAGGATTCGCCCAGACAAGATACTGCAGGCAATCAAGGCCCCCATGGTGATTTCTCCGCGCGCCACCATCATGGCGCCACTGGCTACTAACAGCACATATGAGAATTGGTGCAGCGCTGCAATCCAGAACTGCGAATGCTCCGTGGCATGGCGCATGTCCAGATCCACTGCACGGGCTTCGTCGCTCACCTGCAGCCATCGGCTGAGCATGCGCCAGCCGCCTTGTCCTGACTTGATGGTCTCAGCGCCCTCCACGGACTCGACCAGCAAACCAGTCTTGAAGTTGCTGGCCTGGTTGGACTTGCTGGTGAGATCGTCGATTTTCTTGCGATAGGTCAGACCTACCACCAGGGAGACGACCAGAAATACCAATGGCACCCAAGCCAGCCAACCCGCGATCAATACCACCACCAGCGTGTAGACCAGGGCAAAAGGTATGTCGACCATCATCTGTGTGACCAGCGAGGCGAGGAAGCCGCGCACGGTTTCATAGCCACGCAGCTGCCCGGACAGCACCCCCACACTGTTGGGCATCTGGTCCATGCGGATCGACAGAAATCGGGTGAAGACCACGCGGGCCAGGTACTGGTCCACTTCGTCAACAATACGCTCGTTCAGGTGGGAGCGGATGAATTTGAGCAACAGCTCGAAGGCAATGGCGCCCATGACTCCCAAGGTCAATGCCAGCAGCGTACCGGTCGCCCCAGTGGGTACCACCCGGTCATACACCTGCATGCTGTAAAGCGACGAGGCGAGTGCCACTACATTGATCACCAGGCCGCCGAGAGCCACCTCAAACAACAGGCTGCGCTTGTCGCTTACCGCCCCGCGGATAAGTTGGTACACCTTGCTGTCGCTGGCCTGAAACGGGGGTGCCAGATTGACGCGTGCCACCAAGCAGTCCTGCATGGAATCGGTTTGCCCTTCACGCCATTGCTGTGTCGCTTCGTCGTAAGACTCGGTGACCCACTGGCCCATGCCATTCATGCCACGCAGCAGTCCCCAGCCCGTTTGCGGATGATGGAACAAGGCGGGAACATGCGTGCGGTCGAGGCTTTGTGCCGACATCCACTGCGGGCCCTTCAAGTGCTTGGCCGCCAGCAAGTTTTTCAGAGCTTGCTGAGGGGTCACGGCTCGCTGTGCGACGGCCTTGAGGCCATCGAGCTCCACAGGATCCAGGCTTTGGCCCTGCAAACGGGCCAACCTGCTGAGAGCTACCAAGAGATGTTGGCTGGCTTGATGAGGAGGCAATGGATTCATGGTCGCATTGCACTCTCGTGTTGCATCTTGTTGAGCGCCATCTCCGGGGTCTCGACCAGGCAGGCCAAGCGCCAGGAGCCCAGGAGAATCTGTGTCTCAGCATCCACTAGATCCAGGTCGGCTTGCAGCAGTTCACGAACGGTATTCATCACTTCCATCCAGGACTTGCGGCCTGCCAGAAACTGCCGATCCCATGCTTCAGCAGTCAGTCGAGCAGAGGCCAGGCTTTGCTTGAGTGAGGGCAGACGATTCAGTGCGGAGCTGAGTTGAATCCATTCGGTTTGGATTTGTTCGCGCAGGGTGCGCTCAACGTTCTCTAGGTCGCTGACCAGGACTTCACGCTTCTTGGCAATCGACTCCAGCTGCATGCCTGTGGTCAGGCCTGCCCCCAAGCGGCTGGTCAAACCCAAGAACACCCGGTTCACCGAGGGAATATCAGCGTATGCAAAGTTACCGCGTTGATGCTCTGCACGCAAATACACCTCCGGATACAAGTCAGCCTTGCGCTCCAGCCATTCAGCTTCCTGGCTTCGAAGCTGAGCCTGACCACGCACATGAGCTGGAAAGTACTTCAACGCTGAACTGGTCATCTGCTCCGGTGAGTCGGTTTGGTAGGGCCTCAGTGCTTGTGGTTCATCCTGAGCACTGAGAGGACGCCCGATCAACTGCTCGAGCCGAACACGGGCCAACCGCGTCTGAGCCTGCATGGTTTCCCACTGCGCCTGTGTCTGTTGCAAACGGCTCTCGGTCAAGATTTGCTCTGTTGGCGCGGATGCCCCCTCCTGAATGCGCCGCTTCCAGTCGGGCCTCAGCCAGGTTGGCATCGCTGATATCAATGCCGGCTTGTGATTTGTCGAGCCCAGCGGTCAGACGACCCGCTGTCCACAGGGGTTGCTGAAGGCGAAACAACTGCAATTGCTTGTCACCACGATAGCTGGGATCGGCGGCAGACGGACTGACTTGTTCCAAACTCACGGAGGGTGTGGGGAAGAACTGCTGCTGAGCGACACGGCGATCAGCGCGTGCAACCTCGACCTGCCTCATGGGGGTCAACACGGAAGGGTGGGTTCTTAAGGCCTCAGCGAGAGCCTCTGCCAAACTCATTGCATAGGCTTGTGCACTGCACATAAAGAATGCGAACACCCAGCACAAGCAGGATGATTGACGTCTTACATGATCCATGGGGGGTGGTCGAACTGCATGGCGGTTGCCATTCTAGGCGGCTTCAAGTGTCAGCACGGCGGTCTGACGGCTGCGCTCATCCACTGTGTTGGGCCCGCAAGAACCTCATCACAGAAACGTGGTCGAGGTACTCAAAAATTTACAGAAATTTTCGCCGATGGGTCAGCTTGCAGTGAATTCTGCAGCTGTCGAACGTTTCCTGTCGAAAATGAATATTTAAAGCTACGTGATCATCGAAATAAAAACGCTTAAGAAATATAAAGAAACTGTCTGACATCACGTCGGCATCGGCATGATGACGACATGCGGCACATGACGCTATCAGCTATTAGTCCTTTCGAATTAACAGCGCCAGTCCGCACTTACGCATACAAGGCTGCTCGGTCCACATCCTCATCATTTCTGCCGTGAGTCGTGCATAGAATGCATTCGCACCAGTATCTTTTGTCATTAAAAGCGATCACAACCATGGCCGTCCTGCGAAACACCCCCTCCAACACAGAGCAACTCAACCGCAACGCAGCGCCAGCTGAAAGCACCACCCAAAGTGGCAAAGCTCAGGTGCATCGCTCGCAGATGCTGGATGCTGGCAAATCCTCTGCCAAAGATGCAAAAGCCATCAAGGCTGCAAAGCGCGCGGGCCAGTTCGAATCGGAGTCAGTTGAATCGTCTTCGTGGAATGGTCAGGATGTGGTGAGAGACGCCGAAACACAGACGACCATTCTGTCCACGGCAGAGCCCTCGTCACGGCTAGATGCATCCAGCCTCAGCCCTGAGCAGCTGGTGGACTCTGTCAAGGGTGTGTGGGACAAGGGGTTTGCTGAGTTGGGTATCGAGCCCTTGTCCAGCACTGGCCAATTGTTTGCGCAAGCCGCCTTGTCCACTGTGGGAGAAACCGCTGGTGCGGCCTCGGGTGCCGGAGCTTCAGCAGGTGCAACTGCTGGTGCTGCATCCGCCGGTGCTGGTGCTGCTGCGGGTTTCAGTGCAGTAGGTGTCGCTGCAGCAGTGGGGGTGGGCGCAATTGCCGTGTCGCAGAGCAACAAGGACAGCGCGTCCCCCGCGGTCACCGCCCCCAGCGTGGCGTTGGGTACCACCACGGCTGACTCGGTGACATTCACGGTGACACTAGCTTCTAGCAAGGCTGTGGGCGACAAGGTGCAGTTGTATTACAAGACCGCCAGTGGAGCTGAAACGGCCATCACTGGAGGATTGGCCACCGTGACCGATGCCAGTGCAGGCACTTTGTCGATCACGGTCAACAAATCGGCTCTCGGTAGTGGGCAACAAACCATCAGTGTGAAACAGTCCGACAGCGCCAATGTGCTCAAAGCTTCTTCAAGCAGCACAGATGCACTGACCATTACCTACAACGCCGATAACAGCGTGTCCGATGGTTATATCAAGGGCGCCTCTGTCTACCTTGACATGAACAACAACGGTGAGATTGATGCTGGCGTGGATACCTTGGTTGGCGTCACCGATGACAATGGCAACTTCAGCGCTTTGCTGACTGCTCAGCAACTCACTCACGATTTGCTGGCCACCGGGGGCACAGACGTCTCGACGGGGCTGGCTTTTGCCGGCATGCTCAAGGCCTCTGCGGGTTCCACCGTATTGAATCCGCTGACGACCCTGGTTCAAACCCTGGCTGGCAATGGCGCCAGTGCGGCCGATTTGCAAGCTGCCCAGGCCACGGTGATTCAGGCCTTGAATTTGCCCACCGGCATCGATCTTGGCAAGCTTGACTTGCTCAAAATTGGGGTGGCGGGTGCTGCCAATACCAGCATTTCTCAAGCCGATGCGTTGGACGTTCAGGCCAAGGCCGTGATGGTGGCCAACCTGGTGCGTACCGGTGCAGCGTCCATTGAAGGTGCTTCGGGGGGGGTAACCAACTCGGACGCAGCAGGCAGGTTTGTGTACCAGGGCTTCGTGGATTCACTCAAGACCGCAGCCCAGAGCGGTCAACCAGTCAACTTCTCTGACTCGTCTGCCATCAAGTCTGTGATCAGTTCAGCAGTGCGCGTCGCTCAGGCAACGGTCAATCTGGATTCGTCGGTGATTGACAGCTCCATCGACCTAGCCTCGGCTGCCGTGGCGAATGTGAACCAAGTCATTGCGATTGCAGCCGGAAATGCCGCCGCCAGCGCCAGCAATGGAGGTGGAACTGCGGGCATTGCACAGGCCATGACGGACATGCTGAAGGCGCAAGTGGTGGCTCAGCAAGGCATCGCTTCCAGCCTGGTCAAAGGTGACACCGGAGCACTGGGCAGTATGAATTCTGTGTCAGCCATCATGCAGGCCTCTCAGTCGGTGGATACCGCGTCACTGAAGCTGTCCAAGAACGTCAGTGCCAGTTCTGTGACTGCCCCGGACAACACGGCCCCGACAGTCACCAAGTTCGCGCTGGTAAACCCGCCCTCCAGTGGCTACAAGGTGGGTGACACCCTGGTGTTCACTGTGGAGTTTTCAGAAGGTGTGCTGGTGTCAGGTGGTCCTCGGCTGGTCTTTAATATCGGCAGCAACCCCCAGCAAGCCGACTATGCCGCGGGCAAATCGGCCGGGCGCTTGGCAAGCTTCACCTACACCGTGCAGGACGCCGACAAGGGTGTGGTGTCCATGCCCAGCAGCATCACATTGCCCACCGGCGCATCGGTGACCGACTTGTCTGGTAACGCCGTGGCACTGAGCAACGGGGCCATCACGCTACCCAGCACCACCACACAAGCCAGTGTGACGGCCATGGCCTTCACCGACACCACGGATAAAGTCGCGCCCACACTGACCATCACCAGCGACACAACTGGCACGGCCAAGGGTGATGTCAAGCTGACCTTCACCTTCAGCGAGAAAGTGCTGGGTTTCACACCCGACGATGTATCGCTTCAATTTCCTGGAGGAACTGGCCGTGCTGTCAAGGGGACATTCACAGCCAGCGCTGATGGCAAGACTTACACCTTGGTGGTCAAGCCTGAACCAGGGACCGAGGGCAGTTTCATCGCCTCAGTGGGCGCGCAGGCTGCCCGTGATCTGGGTGGTAACTACAGCGCAGCGAGCACCCTCACGCAAGCCTTTGATATCAAGCCACCCATGGTCGAGAAGATGGGTGCCAGCAACTACTGGCTTTCCAGCGCCACAAGCAACCAGACGACACTGAAGTTCCTCTTCACGGATGCGCCGGGTACACAGCTCACGGCCAGCGATTTTGTTGTCTCTGGCGGGTCCGTGACAGAGCCCGTGGTTGACAGCGGCAACAACAAGCTCTACACCGTGACATTCACGGCCGATGCCACCTTGAAACCTGGTGCCCAGGCCAAGGTGTCCCTCAAACAAGGCGCTTTCCAGGACGCCGTGGGTAACAACAGCTTGTCCTCGGCCACGATCGTGCTAACCAAGTTGCCCCAGCTCGATCAGAACTTCATCAGCGTGACCGCTGGCAAGACATCGGCCTTTGCCGACGGTGGAACCCCCGGCGATAGCTCGGATGATGTGCAAGGCAGTTACACCGTCAAAGCCACCGACAAGGTGGGCTTCATCTACGGCCCGAAGGCCGGCAGTGCCTTGCCCAGCAATGCGCAAGCATTGGTGGACGCCATCATGAGTGCCACCACGGTCACCGCTTTCAACGAGGCTGTGACAACCGCTCGTGCCGCCATGGAGGTCAACTTCGGCCTTGACCTTGGAAATGCCCTCAGCATCAACGGCGATACCACCTTGGACAAGGGGGCAGTTGCCTTGTTGCAATACAACACCCCGGCGAGCGGTGCGCAGGCGATCAGTTTTACGCCCGATGGCGCAGACCTCACCGGCTTGCAGCCGGTGGCGCTGAACCAGAGTTTCATCAAGGTGGCGTCGGGCAAGACTTTTGCTTTTTCCAACAACGGCACGCCGCTCTCGACAGCTGACGACAAGCAAGGCACTTTCACGTTGACTGGCACTGAAAAAGTCACCGTGTCTGCCTCTCCCTTCCCCAACAGCACCTTGCCAGACACTGCCGCCACGCTGCTTAAAGCCATTCAGGATGCCACGACGCTTAACGCGTTTTACACTGCCGTGCAAAATGCCAAGGCGGTCATGCAACTGAACGTGGGCGTCAACCTTGGCGATAGCAAGGACATCACGGGCGACGGGGTCGCGGACAAAGGTTCTTTTGCCTCATTGCTGCCCCCGGGAGATACGGTAGCGGGCGCCACCAACATCACCTTCAGTCCTGACGCTGGTGCAGCCCAGTCGGTGGGCTTGCAACCGGTGATGCTGACCCAATCGTTCGTCAAGGTGGCTGCAGGCAAGACGGTGGCGTTCTCGAACAACGGCACTCCCCAAAGCACCTCCGATGACAGGCTGGGGACGTATACGCTGACGGGTAAAGAGTATGTGACTGTGTCGGTCGCACCCTATGCCAACAGCACCTTGCCGGCCAATGCAGCCACGTTGTTACAGGCCATCAAGGGGGCAACCACTTTTGCCGCCTTGTACACCGCTGTGAGCAATGCCAGCGCGGTGATGCAACTCAATTTCGGCGTCAACTTAGGAGACAACACCGATATCACTGGCGATGGTGTGGCCGATAAAGGCTCTTTTGCTTCCATCTTGGTGCCGGTCAATCCGACGTCTACTGACAACAGCATCACCTTCCAGCCGGACACCAATGCCGCCATGGCGGCGTCCTTGCAACCCCTGGTGTTGGACCGCTCTACCCGAAGCTTTGTTGAACTCATCGCTGGCAAAACCCTGGCGTATTCCAACAATGCCACGCCCAGCAATCCTGCGGATGACCGGCAAGGCAGTTATGTTGTCAAGTCCACTGACAAGATCACGCTGAACTATGCTCCCAAGCCCGGTGGCACGGTGACCTTTGAGGCTGCGACGACAGCCATGAGAGAGTTGTTTGCGACCACCGATGCTGCCGCCTTCAATACAAAATTTCTTGCGGTAAAGGAATTACTGGACATCAACTTCACCGTGAACTTGGGTGATGGGGTTGATATCTCCGGCGACGGCGCCGCGGACAAGGGCTCCAACGCGGTATTGACCTATGCTTATGATGCGACCGCGCAAAAGATCAACTTCACGCCGATCCAGCCGGTTGCCTTGCAGCAGTCGTTCCTGAAAGTGAAGGCTGGCTTGACGCCAGCTAACGCTGACAACAATACGGTCGACCCAACCGATGACCGTGTTGGTAACTACATGCTGACCGGCCGAGAGACGATCAAGGTTGCTGCCATGCCCCTTGCCTCGGGTGCTGGCCTGGCGAGCAATGCCGCCGACTTGCTCAAAGCCATTGCCACTGCCGCAACCCCAGCCGATTTTGCCGCCGCGGTGTCAGCGGCCCAGCAAAAAATCGGTTTGGCTTTCGTGGCTGGCCTGGGCGACACCAAGGATATCAATGGTGACAACATTTTGGACCCAGGCGCCAAGGCGGCATTGAAATACGTTGCACCCACCGCGACCAATGCCACCGACATTGCCTTCACACCCATGGCCCAGTTGGGGCAGCTCGGGTCATACCGGGCCAAGCTGAGTTCCAGCAACCCCTCCAGCCAGGTTTCCAATTCGCAACCGCTGTCCGAATCCGCGTCGCGAAGCATTGCTGAGGATGGCACACGACTGTTCATCGACACCGACGGTAACTGGTACGTCGGTCAACGGCCCACCGTGGTCGATGGCAAAACAGACCGCAGCGACTACAAACCGGTCACCTTCCTCGATGAGACTGGTACTGCGGTGAAGGTCAACGACGACACATTTGAAGCAACGGCCCTGAGTGCAAAAACTGAACGCGCCGCGGACCAATCCATCACCGGATACGAAATTGTCGTCCAGGCCAACGACGACCCCAGCTTGTTGTTCAGTGTGTTTGTGACCGCCACGGGAGAAATCGTCAACACCGACATGCTGGATGACAGTGAGTTGTTGGAGGCTGAAGGCGAGTTTGGGCTGGACCTCAACGACAGTGGTGCGGTGGGACAGTCAGAGGATAACTTCCTGGCAGAAGGCGCCAATGGCGCCCCTGACTTGTATGTCAATGCCTATGGCGATCTGGTTCTGCGCAAAGACTCCAAGGTCGTTGAACTGAAAATGGCCAACCCCTCGGGCGTGCTCGAGCCGATTGCAGTCAGCCGCTTCGAGGACGTGGTGTTCACCGGGGTGGTGGCCAATGACACAGAGGTAACGGTCTACCTGCAGATGCCCGATGGCGATGTGGTTTCCTATGTGGTCAATGCTGACGGTGTGGTCACCACCAGCACACCGATGGTGGTGATCGAGGGCGAAGAATCCAACGATATCAGTCCGACACCCAATCCCTCTACGCCCTCCACGCCCTCGGCTGAAACCACCCTTGAGAACGCAGCCGGTGGTTTGGACCTCAACCGAGACAGCGCAACGCCCGTGGTGGAGGGCTGGATCGATAGCATCAAAACTGCAGGAATCAAATCGGCGCTGACGACCGCAACCGGCGTGGATTCCGCAAGCGGTGCCAAGCTCACCCACGCAGAGGCCGTCTCCATTGTGAACGCTGCTATTTCCGCAGCGGGCAGCAACACCAAGGTGGGCGCCGACATCGTGAGCGATTTGCGCGCCATTGCCAGCCGTGGCGACAATGTGTTCACGTCCAAGGATTTGCTTGACCAGGAGTCTGGCTACCTGAGTTACATATTTGACAAGGTCGTCAACTCGTCCAAGGCCAACAATGTGTTCACTGGGGGCGCCACCAAGTCCGTGGCCTTGGGCAACCTCACCGCGGAGTCTCCGGTGGCCGACCTGGGCAAGCTCCGCGACAAATGGCTCTTGGGTCTGGACCACCCCAACCCCACGACTGAAGGGGACACCGCCAACCCCAGTGCTGCACCTGCAACCGGCAGTTATCAAAGTTTTGATAGCGGTGTCTTGGTCAATGCAGGATTTACTTATGCTGATGTGATACAGGGCTCGATGGGTGACTGCTATTTGCTCGCTGCCTTGGCTGGTATCGCTCAGATGGAAAGTTACGCCAAGGCTTCACAAGCCACCGCAGTGGCTGCCTTTGCCACCGCTTACGAAAGAATGATCGCTTCCAACGCGGGTTCACAGACGTGGGGCATCCGATTCTTTGACTTCACAGGGGCTGCTCACTGGGTGACGGTGGACAACCAACTGGTCGTCAAGTCGGGTGAATCCAATCCCGCTTACGCCAAGCTCAGTGGGGGCACCGAGTTGTGGGTGGCCTTGGTGGAAAAAGCCTACGCTCAAGCCAACGAATTGGCCATTTTTGGGCGTGAACGCTCAGAAAATACCTTCTTCACCATCGAAGGTGGATTTGCTGATCCCATGGCGTCCATGATGGGGGGTAAGGTGACGCGCTATTCCGACGCCACCCAAGCCGAGCGATACCCTGGTAATGGTGTGACAACGCCCAACACCAGCTTAACGGATCAACTGGCCGTTTACAAGTCGGCCGTCAACCGCGGTGAAGCGCTGTGGGTGGGGTCTTTCCAGGATGGCAAGGATGCCAACAACATCCAGTCCTGGGTGTCCGGTCACGCCCTGATGGCGTTCGATGCCGATCCGACAGACCCTGGCAACGACACCGTCAAAGTCTATAACCCCTGGGGTACCAGCACGGACGGCTCTTCGTTCAGTTCGCCCTTCACGGCCAAATTGACAGACATCATCACAGCCAATTCAAAAATTGAGCTGTGGCAACTGTTGCCAGGCAATGGAGGGGCGAAGACTCTCAATGCTGACCAAGTCACTCAACTGGGGCAATTGGGGACTTTCAAGGCCTCGCTGAAGCCCGGCAACGCGGCCTCAAAAGAAGTGAACGCGCCCGACTATGCGGAGGCACACGCCCGGAATATTGCGGCGGATGGCACACGCCTGTACATTGACACAGAGGGTAACTGGAATGTGGGCATTCCCACCACCAATGCCGATGGCTCTGTGACGCGCAATTACAAGCCGGTGACCTTCCAGGGTGTCAAACTCAACGATGACACGTTTGAAGCGACGGCACTCGCTGCCCGCAGCACCCTGGATTCAAACAACAAAATCGTTGGCTATGAGATCATCCTCGAGGGCAATGAAGACTCATCGGTGAACTTCCGCGTTTACCTGGACATCAATGGTCAGGTGATCGGGACCGATCAACTCGACGATGGCGAGATTCTTTTGGCCGAGAAGGATTACGGCAGTGACTTCAACGAAAGCGGAGCCGTTGGCGAAGCCCAGATGTTCCTGGCGGAAGGTGCGGCCGGCGCTCCCGACCTGTACACCAACAAGTTTGGTGACTTGATTCTGAAGAAGGCCGATGGCACCGAAATCGCCTTGCGCACAGCAAATGACGGCCCGGTATCCAACGCCCATTTCGAAGACACGCTGTTCACTGGGGTGGTGGCCCAAGTAACCAATGGCGTCACCAGCTATATCCTGGTCGCCAAGACAGAAGATGATTTGATGGCTTCAGTCACTGTTGCTGCTGACGGCTTGATGGCTTCCGAGTCGATGTTGCCGATTGTCAGCGCTGCTGTGTCAAACCCAGACGCTGGCAGCTTGGGCAGCACGGTCGCCTCCGGCATGACGCTGAGTGCCTTGAGTGCTGCAGCTGGTGGGCTTGATCTCACTCGCAACAGCGACACAGCGGCGGCGACGGGTTGGTATGACAATCTCAGCACAGCAGGCATCAAAGACGCGGTGAAGGCGGCCATCGTAGAAAGCTCCGAGTCGGGTGCCAAGATCACCTACGCTGAAGCGCTCACCATCATGCAAGCCGGTGTAGATGCGGCCAAGGCCAATGGCAACAAGGTTGGCGACACCATTCTGGCTGATCTGCGTGCCATTGCTGCGCGTGGAGATGCCTTGTTTTCTTCCAAGGATCTCACCCAGCAGGAGACCGGCTATCTCAGCTATGTGTTTGACAAAGTGGTGAACACCTCCAAGGCCAATAACTACTTCACGGGCGGCACCACCACCGCGTCGCAGTTGGGCAACCTCAATGCCAATTCCAGCGATACGGATTTGGGCAAGTTGCGTGACAAGTGGCTGCTGGGCTTAGACATGCCCAATCCGATGACCGAAGGCGACAGTGCCAACCCGAATGCCAAACCCGCAGTGGGCACCTATGCCGCTTTCAATGGCGTGTTGGTAGATGCCAATGGCTTTAACTTCACCGATGTCCAGCAAGGTTCTATGGGGGATTGCTACTTGCTGGCCGATCTCGCGGGTATAGCCCAGCAAGAGGCGATGGCTAAGGCCAATCCGAGCAATGCTGCCATTGCCAACTATCAGCAAGCCCTGGAAAAAGTGTTTGTTACCAACTCGGCCAGCAGCTGGGGTATTCGTTTCTACGACTTTAAGGGCGAAGTCCATTGGGTGACAGTCAACAACCAGTTTGTAGTCAAGGCAGGGGATGTCAATCCGGCTTACGCCAAGCTCAATGGGCCTGACAAGGAATTGTGGGTGGCCCTGCTGGAAAAAGCCTACGCGCAAGCCAATGAACTGGACATTTTGGGTCGGGCCAAAGCGGTTAACTCATTTATGTCCATCGAGGCCGGCAACGCAGAGCCCTACACCTCGTTCATGGGCGGTGTCAGCACACGCTATGTCGCCGATACACAACCGACAAAATTTAGCGACGTCTCCATCACCACCCCCAACGTGACCCCCGAGAATCAGCTCAAACTCTACAAGGAAGCCATGAACCGTGGTGAGTCGTTCTACGTGGGCTCGGACTTCGCCAGTCAATCCACCGATGGCAAGAACATGACCATGTGGGTGGCCGGTCATGCCTTCATGGGCTTTGACGCGGACCCCACAGACCCCAATAACGAGACCGTCAAGATCTACAACCCTTGGGGACCGAGTGAAGATACGTTGGCTATTTTCACCACCACGCTCTCAGAGGTTTTGAAGGAAGGTAACAAGATCGAGTTTTTTGTGACCGACTCTATCGTGCCGCGCATGACGGCTTATTACCAGTCAGCAGAAAAGCAGATCACGGTGAAATTCAGCGAAGGTATTCAGTTGCCACAGCAGTCCAGCATCACTGCCAAGTTAGCTGATGGAAATGAGGTCAGTCTTGCGGCTACGATTGCGGACGGCAGTCCCAACACCCTGTTGCTGTCATCGAACTCGGCCATCAACCTTGGGTCTGGCTTCCTTACCTTCAATGGCCTGACCGGTAGCACGGGCGTCAAAGACCTGATGGGCAATGCCTTCGTCCACACCACGCCTACCGGCTTTGGTGGTTTTGTGATGGGAGCCAGTGATGACAGCACGATCGACCTGTCGGCCGTGAGTGACAAATATTTTGTGATTGCCAGCGGATTGGGTAACGACACAGTCAAGGGAGGTGCCGGGACTGACATGCTCTATGGCAACCAGGGTGATGACACGCTCACCGGTGGAGCTGGCGCGGATGCCTTTGTATTCTTGAAGACGGATGTGGCAGCCACGGGGTCGCCCCTCGCCAAGGACACCATCACCGACTTCAAGATGACGGACGGTGACCGTCTGGACCTGCGTGACCTCATGCCCAATTTGACGAGCAACACGCTGATGAGTTCCATCACCAACTATGTGTCGATGGCCTTGTCAGGCAGTGATGTCAACGTCACCGTGAAGGGCGATGTTTCAGGCAGCAAGGTGGATCTCATGACCATCGTACTGAAGGACGCCGCCAACAATGGCCTGGTCAGTAACGGAAACCTGATTTCCCTGACCGACCTGATCAACCAGTACAACACCGTGAAGGTGCTGTAACGACAGCCTGATGGGTTAAGGCCTACGCCGCGCAGCTCGCGCGGCGTTGTTTATCTCAAGGCCCGTGACAGCCACTGGAAAAACGTGTCAGGAGGCGGCGTTTCAATCGTGGCGGGTTGATGGATGTTGTGCAGGGGGCTCAGGATGGTGTAGCGATTGCGGGCCAGCGCCGTCGTACCCCGCTAAGTAGAGTGGCTTCCGTGCCTGGAGATTTTGTAGAAAAAAGTAAATCGTGAGGTATAGCCATTGACATTCGGTTTGTGACTGATGCCCGCCGAGCCGAGCTAGAAGGTCAAGAAATAACCGAAGAATTGCTTGAGAAAATGCGGATGGCTGTCACTGCTAGCGCTTTCTGCACT
>RGCL01000059.1 GCA_009919175.1 Betaproteobacteria bacterium | reverse complement strand
TCCATTGGGCAGTCGCACGGTGTCGCGCCAGGCATGCAGCAATTGACCTTTGAAGACTTCCGTGTGGTCGGTGGTGTGTTCCACCAAATGGGCGTCGTTGGAATTGGAGTTCATGAGGCAGGCGGCCAATCCAGCTGGATGCCGTGTTGGGTTTGAAGCTTGAGAAGGTCCTCGGGTGTGTCGAGGTCCACAAAAAAATGCGGGTTGGGGCTTGGCCAGTGGTGAACCCGGCTGGGGTTGCGCTGTTGCCAGGCCTTGCCCAGCATGGGAGAGGAAGACGCGCGCCATTCGTGAAAGAGGCGGGCCGCGATGACAACGGGATTGCCCACCTCATCCCCGCGCACAGGCTGGACAAAATCCGCTCCGGCGGGGCGGGACTCAAAGGCGTGCCAGACCTGTTGCACATCGGCTGCCTCAAGCAAGGGCATGTCGGCCAGGGCGATCACCAATGCCTGGCAATCGCTGTCGAGCGATTTCAAACCCAGCTGAAGCGATTGGGCTTGCCCCGCCTCAGGCTGGAGGTTGTGCACGATCTTCACTGGCAAGCCGACCAGGGCTTGCGTCAAAGCTGTGGCGTGGTGTCCCACCACCACCACCACGTCCTTCACACCCAACCGGAGTAAGGCCAGGGCATTGCGACGCACCAGGGACACCCCGTCGCGCAGCAACAAGGCTTTGGGGCGATGGTCCATCCGACTGGCCAAGCCAGCCGCCAACAAAAGGCCGGCGCTGTGCTCCAACATGGGTCAGGGAGGGGCAATGTGGTCAAACACACCCTCATTTGATCACAGGGGACAGGCTAGAGGAGGGCAACGCCAGGGGGCTGGCTATGATGGATTCATGAATACCAAACCCCTTCGCCTGGGCATCCTGGGTTGCGCCAAGATTGCCCACCAGTTCGCCCGAGACGTTCAGTCCTGTCCCGATGTCCAACTCGTGGCGGTGGCCAGCCGGGACCTGCACAAAGCCAAAGCCTTTGCCCATGAGCATCACATGGCCCGGGCACACGGGTCCTACCAGGCCTTGCTCGACGATGACCATGTGCAAGCGGTCTACATCCCCTTGCCCAACAGCATGCATGCGCATTGGGCCATCGAGGCGGCGCGCGCGGGCAAGCACATCCTCTGTGAAAAACCGCTGTGCTTGGGCGTGGCTGAGGCCTTGGCCATGTTCGAGCAAGCCCATCAAAGCGGTGTGATGCTGGTGGAGGCCTATCCCTACTACTTCCAGCCCCAAACCCGTGACCTCCTGGACTTGCTGCAACAAGGCCGCATCGGTCACCTGCAGAGCATTCAAGCCACGTTTGGTTTCCCTGTCCAGGGCGGCGACAGCAACATCCGCATGCAAGCAGCGCTTGGCGGTGGCGCCTTGCTCGATGCGGGCTCCTACCCCATGAGCCTGATCCGACTGGTGATGGGCGAAGCCCCCGAGTCGGTCTCTGCGCAATCGGTCTGGTCGCACACCGATGTGGACATGGCCACCTGGGCCACACTGCAGTTTTCTGGCCACCGTGTGGCGCAGCTCAGCTGCGCCATGAACACCGCCAACCACCGCCACGCCACGCTGGTGGGAGACGCTGGCGCCATTGAAACCGAATTCCTCAACCACACCGCCTTGACGCCCCACAGCGATGCAAGAGGCTATCAGCCCAGTTTGCTGCGCGTGCGTGAAGGCACGGCCAACACCGTGCCCTTGCAAACCCTTCGCAGTCACGTGGGCAGTGGCTTTGCTTTTGCAGCCGAGGCCTTTGCGCGCGTGGTGCGCGAGCAGGACTGGGCGGGCGTGCACCGCGCAGCACAAGCCAGCGTGGACATCGCAGCCAGCCTGGAAGCCATCGCCAAGAGCGCTCGCTCGGGTCGCAAGGAGGCGGTGACGCGCATTCGCCTCAAGGTCTAGGCGGCGGGGTTCACTGCCACAGCCAGCGCATCAGGGACAGGCCGCACAGCATCAGCAAGACGGCCACCAGCCTGACCATCCAGGGCGTGGGGATGCGCCTGGCGAAATGATTGCCCACCACCACCGCCAAGGCGGCCATGGGGAAGGTGTGCATCCAGCGGTTGGCCACGACCCCCATGTCGAATGCATTCGACGCCCACAGGCTGAGCAAGGCCAGGATGCTGGCCACCACCATGACCACCGGCGCTGTGGCACGGATGGTTTGCACATCGTGCAGCAGTCGCCTCAGCAGAGCCAGGACCACGGGGCCTGCTGTGCCAAACATGATTTCAATCACGCCAATGAAGCCGCACAGCACATGAAAGCGCAGCGCTGAGAGGGGTTGGGACGAGGGCGTGTGGCCTCTGAGCCATTGCAGGCCGACCACGAACACATAGGCCCCCAGCAAGGCCAGCGGCCAGCGCGGTTCGAGTGCGCCGATGAGCCACAGCCCCAGCGCGCAACCTGCAACCATGCCGGGCAGGGTGCGCTTGAGCATGCCCAGGCGCACCGACTTGACATTGAGTCCCCCGTGCAGGATGGAGGTGGGGATGTCCATGAGCAACACCAGGCCAACCACTTCGGGCAAAGGCCAAATCCAGGCCAGCAACGGCACGCTCACCAGAGCAGATCCAAAGCCGGCGATGCCCAGGATCAGGTAGGCGCAACCCACCACCAGCACAGGCCACCACCACTGCATCGCTTCTTGAATCAACAACTCCAGCATCGCTCAGGCATTCATGAAAACCCCGAGTGTGCCACCGACCCACCGGGGTGCCTGCACAGCACCTTGCGGCCGTCTTGGTCCTAAACTTGGTGTTCGCGCTTCAAGGGAGAGACAGCATGCATCAGCCTTCGATGAGCCCCAGGCCATCGATTTACTACCCTTACCAGGTGCATGCGGCCTGGACACCCGGTGCTGGGCAGGCGCGCGAGTCTCTACAACAGGTGGTGATCGCTGGCAATGGTCCAGCGGGCATGGTCACCGCGCTGGAGTTGGCGCGCCATGGTGTGCCCAGTGTGATCCTCACTGCCGAATGCCAATTCACTCAGGGTAGCCGCGCGATTGTGTTCACCCGGCGGTCCCTGGAAATCCTGCAACAGGTGGGCGTGGCGGATCGACTCATGGCAGCAGGCCTGCCCTGGCGCTTTGGTAACTCTTATTACCGCGGCCAACAGGTGTTTCGCATGGAAGCGCCCAAGAGTGACGACGACCGGTTTTGGCCCATGCTCAACATCCAGCAGCAATACCTCGAGGAATATTTGCACGAGGCCTGTGTGGCCACGGGCTTGATTGAGGTGCGATGGGGCAACAAAGTCACGGGGGTGAACCAGCTCGCCGATCAGGTGCGGGTGCAAGTGGACACCCCAGCGGGCGAGTACGAGTTGCCCACCCAATGGCTGGTGGCAGCGGATGGTGGCCGCTCGGTGGTGCGCAACTTGCTGGGCCTTGGCATGGAGGGGACTTCGTACGAGGGGCATTTCGTGATTGCCGACATCCGAGTGGATTTGCCCTTGCCCACCGAGCGCCTGGCCTTTTTTGACCCGCCCTGGAACCCTGGCAACACGGTGCTCATGCACCGCGAACCGCATGGCATTTGGCGGGTCGACTACCAGTTGCCCAAAGGTGAATCGCCCGAAGAGGCGCTCAAGCCCGAGCGACTCACCGAGCGAATCAACGCCCAATTGGCCATGATTGGTCATGCCGGGGTGGCGTGGGAACTCGATTGGTCTTCGGTGTATTCGGCCAGAACCCTGACCCTGAGTGACTACTGGCACCAGCGGGTCTTGTTTGTGGGCGATGCCGCGCACCTGTTGCCCATTTTTGGGGTGCGTGGCGCCAACACCGCCTTTCAGGACGCGCAATCCCTGGGCTGGCATCTGGCCTGGGTTTGCCGTGGCTTGGCCAGGCCCGGATTACTGGCCAATTTCAGTGCCGAGCGCGTGGGTGCGGCGCGGGAAATCATTGCCGAGGCCGGCAAGAGCGTGCGCTTCATGGCGCCGCCTGGCTGGGGACATGAGTGTGTGCGCAATGCCGTGCTGTCTTTGTCGCTCACGCAGGCGTTTGTTCGCCCGCTCTATCACTGGCGCACCTCCAGGCCGCACGAATACACCCACTCCGTGCTCAATGCGGTGGACGATGACAACGCGGTGTTTGAAAGCGGGCCGGCGCAGGGTGCCGCCCCCATCAATGTGCGGCTCAGCCCGGACTCTTTCTTGCTGGACCACTTGGGCGGCGGATTCGATTTGCTGTGGTTTTCAGATGAGGCGCTGCCCCCCGCACTGAGCGCCGAAATCACGGCCTGGCGGACCCAGGGTTGGCCGATTCGGGTGGTGGCCTTGGGTCAGCGCCAGGCCCCGGTGCCGGGTGCCGACCTCAGCCTGCACGATGCCAGTGGCCAAGCCCGACGACGCTACGGTGTCCTTGAAGAAGGCACCTGCTATTTGCTCAGGCCTGACCAACACGTGTGCGCACGCTGGCAACGCCTCGATGCCCATCGCCTCAGGCGCGCACTCGCGCGCATCAACCCGGAGCCCCTCGCATGAGTCATGTTCAACCCAGTTCAACCGCTCTTGATTTGGACGGCCTCGAAGAGGTCTACGACGCTTTGGCTGAGGCCTTGGACCAGGTCGGACCTGACAAGGCACCACTGATGCTCACCAAATTGGCCTTGCTTTGCGCGCAAGCTCTGGGCGACGCGTCCTGCTTTCGGAAACAGTTGACAATCGCAGTTCAAGACCTCGGATGACACCGACATCGAAAGGAAGCACCATGAAAATCCAGCGCATTCACCACGTGGCGTATCGATGCAAGGATGCCAAGCAAACCGTGGAGTGGTATGAGAAGCACCTCAACATGACCTTCCAGTTGGCGTTTGCCGAAGACCGTGTCCCCTCGACCCAGGCTGAAGATCCGTACATGCATGTCTTTCTTGATGCGGGTCACGGCAATGTGCTGGCCTTTTTCGAGTTGCCCACCCAACCCGAAATGGGGCGTGACCCCAACACCCCCGACTGGGTGCAGCACATCGCCTTTGAGGTGGACTCCCTCGACGTGCTCGAAGCCACCAAGGCCAAGCTCCAGGCGGCTGGCATCGAGGTGGTGGGCATCACTGACCACACCTTGTTCAAGTCCATTTACTTCTTTGACCCCAACGGGCACCGTCTGGAGTTGGCTGTGGACACCAGCACGCCCGAGCTCAACCAAAAGGCGGCGGCAGTGAAATGGGAGATGCTCAACGAATGGAGTCAAACCAAGCGCGCTCCCAAGCAAGCAGCCTGGCTGCATGCGGGCGCCATGGCCCGATGACCCCAATCCCCCCCATGGATTGGGCTTATTGACGCTGCGATTGGCTGTTGCCTTTGACTGTGTGACAGTTCGGGTTTTCACGGTGTTTGAACGGCATCATGGGTCATTCCCAATCAGTGAATCGTCGGCAACTTCTGCAACGTGGCACGGCTGGCCTGAGCCTCGCTGTCCTCCCGCTTTGGGTGCAATCTCAGACTCAACAGTCCGAGCCTTGGGTGTCGCGTCTGTCCCGTCCAGACCATGTGTTGTTGATGCGGCATGCCTTGGCACCCGGTGTGGGTGATCCCGCCGATTTCAAACACGGCAAATGCCACACCCAGCGCAACCTTAACGAACAGGGCCGTGCTCAGGCCAATCGCATTGGCGCCTGGCTCAAAAGCCGCGGCCTGGTCCAAGCTCAGGTCTTCACCAGCCCCTGGTGTCGGTGTGTGGACACGGCGCAAGGTTTGGGCTTGGGACCTGTGATGGTGGAGTCCTCTTTGGGCTCTTTTTTTGGCAACCCAGATCAACAGGCGCGCCAAACCCAGGCGCTGTCGGCATTTGTCGTCAAGGCCTTGGGGCGCAAAGGGAACTTGCCCTTGGTCCTCGTGAGCCATCACGTGAACATCGAGGCCTATACCGGGCAGGTGCTGGATTCGGGCGAAATGGTTGTCGTTTGAACGCATTTATGGACTGTGAACAAAGGAGTTGGCATTGAATAAGTTCGTTGTGTGGATGGCGTGGGCCATGATGTCCCAGTTGGCTGTGGCCAGTCAGGGTTTGCCGCCTTTGAAACCCATCGAGCGTTTGGACTCTCAGCGTTACATGGGGCGTTGGTATGAAATTGCCAAATTCCCCAATCGCTTTCAAACCCATTGCACGGCGGACACCCGAGCCGATTACCGCATCTTGAGCACAGGTCGGGTCGAAGTCATCAACCAGTGCCGCACGGCCAACGGGCAAATGGACGTGGCCAAAGGCTCGGCGCGGTTTGTGGGCGGTGAGGGAACCCCCATGTTCGAGGTGCGCTTTGCCCCCGAGTGGATGGAGTTTTTGCCCATGATTTGGGGCAAGTACTGGATCATCGCACCGTCGCGGCGGTGTCCGAGCCCAACCGCGAATTCCTATGGATCCTGTCTCGAACCCCCACCCTGGATGAAAAGCGTTGGAACGCTTTGATGGCGCGCCTGGAGGCTCAGGGTTTGTCGATCGGCAAGCTGGAACGCACCCCGCAAAACACCCCTTGAAGGTGCGATTCAGGGCTAACACTGATCCAAGGCGGGCTGTGTTTGTGCTTTTTTTCGCTAGACTCGTCCTGCCTCTTTGCACCTTTTTTTGACTTGTTTACCTCCGGAAGGAATCCTCATGAAAATCACGCGTTTGCTCAGTGTCCTCTTGGCCACCTCCATTTCTTTTTCCGCCATGGCGGGTGGTTTCCAGACCACCGACTTGGTTCAGGACGTCGCCCCTGTTGACGCCCCCGCACTGAGCACCCGCTTGCAGGCCCTGGGTTTGACCCCCGCACAGGCACAAGAGCGCATTGCCCGCTTGTCCCCCGCCGAGCAGCAGCAGCTCAATGCTGACCTCGAGCGCGCACCTGCTGCTGGCATGTCCGGCCGCACCACCGCCGCTTGGGTGGTGGCACTGGGTGTGGGCGCCTATTTCTACTTCACCTACCGTTGATCCATCCTGGATCCTGATCAAGCGTGCCTAGGGCACGCTTTTTCTTGTCTGCGCATGACCCATTGCTTTCGCTTCATGTTGTGTTGGGTGGTCGCCCTGATGCAGGGCTGCGCCATCTATGCGCCTCAGTACTACGCTGGCAAGCAGACCTTCGCCGAGCGTTTTGAGGGTTTGCCCCGCAAAGTGGACATGGTGGAGGTGCCCTTCATCCCCCAGGACAGTTTTTATTGCGGCCCGGCCTCGTTGAGCAGCGTGCTCACCTATCTGGGCAAAGACGCATCGTTTGACGAACTGGAGTCCGAGTTGGTTCTGCCAGCGAGGCGAGGCACACTGCAACTGGACATGCTGGTGGTGGCCAGAAAGCGCGGGGTGGTGCCGCATGTGTTGGCCCCCCAACTCGATGACCTCATCCGCACCCTCGCCATGGGCTACCCGGTGATTGCCCTTGAAAATTTTGGCTCTACCCTGTTTCCCCTTTGGCACTATTCCGTGATCGTGGGCTACGACTTGGACACGGGCCACCTGTTCAGGCGCTCGGGCATGCGTGAATACACGCGAATCCCCATCCCCGTCTTTGAATACCTCTGGGCAGACGATGGCCACTGGGCCATGACCGTCTTGCCCACCCATGTGGCCCCCATTCAGCCCAAGCAAACCCTGTGGCGCGATCAGTTGATCCAAATGGAAAAGGATTTGCAACCCGCCCAAGCCTTGGTCGCCTGGAGCACCTTCAGCAAGGCCTTCCCCCAGGATCCCCTGGGTTGGGCGGCACAGGGCAACGCCCTGGCCAATCAGCAAGACTGGACCCCGGCCGCCCAGCGCTATGAGCAGGCATTGACCCTCGCGCCTGAGCATGTGCGCATGGCAAAAACGGGGGCTGAGATCTTTGGCCGTGCCGGTCTAGAGGGCCAGGCCGAATGTGCCCGGCGTGTGGCGGGACAAGCTGCCAAGTGGCCATGCCAGTGAAATTGGGTATGCTTGTCCCCACCCATCAAAGTGATGGTGTCAGAGGAGCCTGAACGTGGACATGTTTTCTTTTTCCAACTTTGTGATGCTGGCCTTTGTGGTCCTGGTCATCGTGACCTTGCGCGCCAGCATCAAGATCGTTCCCCAGTCCGAGAACTGGCTGGTCGAGCGACTGGGCAAGTTCAACCGCAAGTTGGAAGCTGGACTTCACCTCATCATTCCTTTTTTCGAAGCTGTGCGGTTTCGCGTGCCCATCCTTGAGCGACAGCTCCCGCCACGCCCCATCAACGCCATCACGCTGGACAACGTCACGATTTCCATCTCCCTGGCCGTCCTCTATCGCATTGTGGATGCCTCCAAAACCCTCTATCGCATCAGCAATGTGGACGACGCCATCATGACCATCGTCAATGGCACGGTGCGCAGTGTGATCGGCAAGACTGACCTGGACGGCGTGCAATCCAACCGCAGGCAGTTGTCAGATGAAATCGAACACGACTTACAAACCGTGTCTGACGAGTGGGGGATCATGCTCACCCGTGTCGAGATCCTCGAAGTCGATGTGGACCCCGAAACCAAAGCAGCCATGCAGTTGCAGCTCAATGCCGAACGCAATCGCCGAGCTTTGGTGCGTGAAGCAGAGGGTAAAAAACAGGCCACAGAACTCGATGCCGATGCCCAGTTCTATGCCGCCCAACGCCAGGCCGAGGCCATGAAGGTCAAAGCCGATGCAGAGGCCTATGCGGTCACCGCCGTGGCCAGGGCGATTGCAGCGGGGGGCACCAGTGCGGTGGAGTTCGAGATCAAGAAAATCCAGGCCCAGGCGGTCCAGGAGCTCTCCAAAGGCAGCAATGCCAAGATCGTCCTCTTGCCCACCGATGTGCTTGGCGGCCTGAGCGGCTCGATTTCAGGCCTGGTCAACCGATTCACCAACACCCCGTCATGAGCGGCTTTCTCGAACCCTATCAGATCACGCTCATTGCTGCGTTTGCCTTGGCCTTGATCGAAGTGCTCACGGGCGCCTTCTTCTTTCTGGGCATGAGTGTGGGCGCCTTGCTGGTGGCTGGTCTTCAATGGCTCACGGGCAATTGGCAGCTCAACCGCGATTTGTTGCTGTTTGCGGTGGCCTCCGTGGTGGCCTTTGCCCTGTTTCGCAAACTCTTCAAAAAACCCGCCGACCAATCCACCCTGTCAGAAGACATCAACCAGTATTGATGCGGAGAAACCATGTCCATTGCCATCCTGCCCAACTTGCGTCAACTTTGCCTTGCCCTGATCCTGGGGCTTTGTTCCTGGGCTGCGGTGGCAGCCGAACAAGTCGTCTATCACATCGATGATGCGGAACTCCAGGCCACCAAGGCCCTGCGCAACCTCAGAAACCACCTGGATGTGTCCCCCAGCACCAAGATCTTTGTGGTGACCCATGCCAATGGGGTGGATTTCCTGATGGAGGGGGCGAGGGACAAAAAGAATCCTGACATCGACTACAACGCCTTGGTCAGCGCCTTGAAGGCCAGGGGTGTGCGTTTTGAGGTCTGCGAGATCACCCTCAAAAACCGCAACCTCAAGAAAGAGCAATTCACCATGGATGCCGACTTCGTCCCCTCGGGTGTGGTTCGCATCACCGAATTGCAGGCTCGCGAGCGCTTTGCCTACATCAAGCCCTGAGCCGCGACGTCCCATCTTGCCCAGCCAGCCCAGCTGCGCGCCTCCCACCCCTAGCCGCATTCGTGCGGCTTTTTTCCTGGCGGGCTGGCCTTGGGATTTCTAGAGCGCGCTATCTAAAGGGCGCGCCAAGCATTGATAGCCTGTGACCTAGGGTTTACCATGACGACATCCTTCATCCACTCACAGGAGTTCACCATGCAAGACCAACTGAAACAAATCAAGCCCCAAGTCGAAGAGAGCATCAGCCAAGCCATGGAAGTGGCCAACCTGACCCTGGCTCAAGTCGAGCGCGCCGCCCAGCTGGCGGTCGAGCAGACCAAGAACAACCTCGAATTCACCAAAAAGCAGCTCGAGCTGGCTCAAGACCTCAAGGATCCCCAGCAGGCGGTCCAGTTCATCCAGTCGCAACTCGAAGCCTCCACCAAGCATTTCGCCGCGGTGGCCGAGTCCACCTATGAACTCAACCGCAGCTTTTTTGCCGATCTGAGCGAGCGCGCCGAAGGCTACTTCGACCAGAAGCACGCCGAAGTCAACAAGCTGATCACCGACAACCTCAAGAAAGCCCCCCAGGGTTCTGACGTTGCCGTGGCTGCCATCAAGGAAGCCGTCGCCGTGGGCAACAAGGCCGTGGCCGAAGCCCGCAAAGCGGCCAAGCAGTCCGTCGAAGCCGCCGAGCAGACGCTGGCCCAACTCAAGTCGGTCACCAAGACCGCCACCGGCCGCAAGTCCAAGTGATGCGCCAACACCAGCCCGGTTGATCCCACAGGATCTACCGGCTTGGGGCTCATGAAAAAGGCACCTCCTCATCGGGGTGCCTTTTTTCATGGGTGAAGCCCTCACGGGCTCAAGTCTGGATCAGTCGATTTTTGCACCTGATGCCTTGACCACCTCTGCCCATTTCTTGTGCTCGGACTCAATCAAGGCGCTGAACTGGGCAGGGGTCATGCCGCTGGGAATCGCACCTTGTGCCAGCAGTTTTTCCTTGATGGCGGGTGTCCCCAAAGACTTGGCCACTTCCTGCTGGATGCGATTGACGATGTCCATGGGCGTGCCTGCGGGTGCCAGCAGGCCAAACCAACTGCTGGCCTCAAAGCCCTTGAGGCCAGCGGCCTCCTCGATGGTGGGCAGATCGGGCACCGCCCCCGAGCGTTGCAAGCTGGTGACGGCCAAGCCCTTGAGCTTGCCCGCCTTGATGAGCTGCAAGGCCGAGGGCAGGTTGTCGAACATCACATGCATGTTGCCGGCGGTGAGGTCCAGCAAGGCGGGGCCAGAACCCCGATAGGGGATGTGGGCCATGAAGATGCCAGTCTTGCTCTTGAACAATTCGCCTGACAAATGAATGGAGGTGCCATTGCCACTGGAGGCCATGTTGAGCTTGCCTGGATTGACCTTGGCATAGCGGATGAAGTCCTCGACGGTGTTGATGCGTTGGCTGGCCGCGAGGTCGGCATTGATGACCATCACATTGGGCACGCTGGCCACCAGGGTGATGGGCACGAAATCCTTGAAGGGGTCGTAGGGGAGCTTGGGATAGAGCGCGCGGTTGATGCCATGGGTGCCCACCGTGCCCATGAGCAAGGTGTAGCCATCCCCAGGGGATTTGGCGACTTGTTCAGCGCCGATGTTGCCGCCCGCACCCCCTTTGTTCTCAATCACAAATTGCTGGCCGAAGGCTTTGGCCAATTCGGGCGCAATGGCGCGCGCCAGGATGTCGGTGGTGCCGCCCGGCGTGAAAGGCACGACGATCTTGACCGGCTTGCTGGGCCAAGCGCCCTGCGCCATCACGGTGCTGGAACAGGCCATGGCCAGGCTGGCCAGGGCCAGCAAGCTGGCTCTGCGGGTGGGGGTGGAAATCTTCATGGGGGTCTCCTTGGATGGAAGGTGTGCATCATGCCATTGACTGGCATTGAACGGCTCAGATTGGATGGGCGGTGGCGCTGATCATGTCGACCACCCGCGGTTTTTGCACTTTGCCCAGGGCACTTTTGGGCAGGGCTTGCACAAACACCACGCGGCGGGGCAATTTGAAGCGGGCGATGCGGCCTTGCAGGTGTTGCAAGATGCCCGGCTCTGACAAGGCCGCACCCGCAGCATGGGCGTCTCTAACGATCACGGCAACTGGCACTTCGCCCCAGCGTTCATCGGGCAAGCCCACCACCGTGCACTCGGCCACGCCAGGCCAATCGATGAGCAGGTTCTCGATCTCGGCGGGATAAATGTTTTCCCCGCCGGAGATGATCATGTCTTTGCTGCGTCCCACGATGGTGAGGCAACCGCTGGCTGCACGCTGCCCCAGGTCACCCGTGTGAAACCAGGCGTTGGTGAGGCCCAGCCCCAGCTCGCCTTGCTGCGACCAATACCCGCGCATGAGGTTGGTGGCGCGCACGCAGACTTCGCCGGTGCGCTCGAGTTGATCAGGCGGGATGACCTGGCCTTGTTCGTCCACCAGCTTGATCTCGGCCTCGGGATGCGGCCAGCCAGTCGCCCCGGCATGGGCCACGGCCTGGTCCAGCGCCAGCACCACCGACACCGGCCCGGTCTCGGTGCTGCCATAGACCTGACCCACGGGCACCCCCCGGCGATGAAAGGCCTCGAGGTAAGACAAGGGCAGGGTGGACGAACCGGTCATGATGCCGCGCAGGCAGGACACATCGCTGGCCATCCAGTCCGGATGCTCGAACACCGCACGCAGGGTGGCGGGCACCAGCAACGACAAGGTCGGTCGGCTGGTGGTCAATTCCTGCAGCCAGGCTGCTGCATCGAACCTGGGGTGCAGCACCACCTGCGCCCCCGCGAGCAAGGCGGGCAGGGTCTGGATGCACAGGCCCCCCACATGGAATAGCGGCAGGACCGAGAGCACGATGTCTTCGGGGCCAAAGCCATGCGCCCAATCGCTGGCCTTGGCGTTGCTGAGCACGGCGGCTTGCGTGTGGACCGCCCCTTTGGCCTGGCCAGTGGTGCCCGAGGTGTAGACCAGCAAGACGGGGGCATGGGCACTGACCTCGGGCAGCGGCAAGCCGCGCGGCGACGAGGTGGCGATGAGCGCATCCTGCCCGGCCAGGATCAAGCCCTCGCGCACCAGGGCGCTGGCCTGCGTGGCGTGTGCGGGATCGTGGATCAACAGGGCGGGCTGGGCATCGTCCACCACGCGCTGCAGCTCGGGCACAGCCAAGCGGTAGTTCAGCGGCATGAACATCGCCCCCAGCCGGGCACAGGCCACCAGGGTCACCAATTGCAATTCGTGGTTGAGTCCCAGCCAGGCCACGCGGTCCCCCGGCTGGATGCCAAAGCTGGCCTGCAAATGGGCGGTCACCCGTTCCACGCGCCGCCACAATTTGGCGAAGTCGCACACCTGTGGGGTGGGTTCCTGGACGGGATCAGCCCTGAAGGTGATGGCCGTGTGGGTAGCTTGTTCAACGGCCAGTTGAGCCAACCGGCGGGCGATGGGGCTGGACTCGCGGCCAGCGTTCACTCGTCCTTCTCCCCGGCTTCGTACAAGGCCTCCCGCCCGATGCGGTCCATGCACAGCTCAGCCGTCCAGGGCAACATGAGCGAGCCGCAGCGTGCATCGCGGTAGAGCCGCTCCAGCGGCAGGCTTTTGAGCATGGACTGCCCCCCGCAGGTGCGAATGGCCAGGCGAGCCAGGTCCTGAGCGTTTTCCATGATGGTGAACTGCGCTGCGTAGGCGCGCAAGCGCGTCGATTTGGCGGGGTCGACCCGCGCATCCTCAATGGCCCGCAAGAAGAGGTTGCGCGTTTGTTCGAGCTTGATGAACATCTCGGCCACCGCCACTTGCTTGGTGGCGAACTGGCGGCGTTTGACAGGCCCCGTGCCCGCAATCTCGCCGCGCAAATAGGCCACGGTGAAGTCATAGGCCGCCTGGGCAATGCCCATGTAGGTGGGCGACAGCGTCATGAACATGTGTGGCCAGCGGCTCGCAGCCTGAAAGTACAAGCCCTGGGGCATGAGCGCGGCATCATCGGGCACAAACACATCCTTGAAGACGAGGTTGCGCGAGACGGTCGCGCGCATGCCCAAGGGATCCCATTCCCCTTCGACGCTCAGGCCTGGCGCAGAGCGGGGGATGGCCAGGTAGAGCGTGTCGCGCCGAGACAAGTCGGCATCGGCCTTTTTCTCGGTGCACAAGACACCGAAGTAATCGGCGGCGTCAGACAGCGAAGCAAAAATCTTTTTGCCGTTGACGCGCCAGCCACCTGGCACCTTGACGGCGGTGGTGCCAAAGGGCATGGCACCTGCCGCCGCAGCCCCGCCCTCAGAGAAGGGCTGGGCATAGACCGCGCCCTCTTTGACCACGCGCGCAAAGTGCACAGCCCGATGCGCCCGGTGCAGGGCGCGTTGTTCGGCGCTCATTTCCAGGTCTTCACTGAGCAGGCCGCTCCAGAGGGTAGTGCACACATGCATGTTGAAGGTGAGTGCGGTGGCACCGCAGTAGCGGCCAATTTCAGCCGACACCAGGGCATAGGTGGCGTAATCGGCGCCCAGCCCACCATGGCTTTCGGGCACGCACAAGCCCAGCAACCCCGCCTGGCGCATGTCTTCGTAGTTCTCGAAAGGGAATTGGGCCTCGCGATCGAGCTGAGCTGCCCTGGGTGCAAAACGCTCTGCACCCAATTGCCGCGCCAGCGCCATGAGATGACGCTGCTTGTCACTCAAGGGGTAGTCGTCACCGCAAATGGGCATGACAGGGCGTTTTGCCACAGGGCTGGCGGTGGGAGGAAGGTCTTTGGCATTCATGGAAAGTGCGTCTCCAAAAAGTCAAACACGGCCTTGGCGAAGGCGCTTGGGTTTTCCAGGTTCATCAGATGGCCAAGACCGGGTAGGCACTGGGATTGGGCCTGGGGAATGAGGCTGGCCATGCGCGACATCACCGCTGGGGGCGCCGCCTGGTCATGCTCGGCGGCCAGGCACAGGGTGGGCACGGCAATGCCGGGCAAGGCGGCGCGCTGGTCAAACTGCACCAGGGCGCGCAAAGCCCGTTCATAGGCGGCGGGGGACACGCTGCTCATGCAGGCTTGCGCCAACGCCAGGCCCGAGCCCTGATAACCCGGCGCGCACAACTGGGGCAGCAGACCGATGGCCATCTCGGACATGGTGCGCCCTGCTTGCAAGGGAGCGAGGCGCTGGGCAATGAACTCGCGTTGAAAGTCGCCATTGGCTTTGCCAAATGCCGGTGAGGTGGCCACCAGCACCAGGGCAGCCAGGTCGCTGGCATGGCGTGCCGCATGCTGCAAGGCCACCATGCCGCCCATGGAGTGCCCCACCAGGGCGATGCGGCCACGGTCCTTGACGAGTTGGTGCAAGGCCTCGCTCAGGCCATCGAAGTCCATGGGATCGATGGCGGGGCTGTGACCATAGCCGGGCATGTCCCAGGCCAGGCTCGCCCAACCCCGCTGTTGACCCAGGCGCATGACCGGCTCCCAGGCCTTGGCCCGGCCACCAATGCCGTGCAGCATGACCACCAAGGGGCGGGTGGCTGCGCCAGCTGGCGTGGCAATGAAGTGGGGGGTGCTGGTCATGGGCATTCAGGCCGTCAGATCAGCCCATTGGACCTGACCTTGAACCACCACGGCCTGGCCATCGAGCGACACCGTGCAACCGCGCATGGGCAAATCGAAGTGCCCCTGGGTGAAGCGTTTGGCCACCTCGTTGGCCCCGGTGGAATAGAGGAAGTTGCCTGCAAAAGCCCTGAGCTCGGTGCCATTGCAATCGCGCTTGTCGTAAAACGCCAGGGCATCCCAGCGCGCGGCACGATTGAGGCCAAAGCCCACATGAGAGGTGGCATAGCAGGCGCGATGGCCTTCAGCGTCCTCCCAGCTTTGCCAGTAGCTGCGCATGAGCTCGGCATCCAGCCCCTGGCCCTCGATGTGCATCACATGATCGTTCTCGATGTGCAGCACCACACGGTCGCGCAGATAAGTTTTGAAGGTCAGGTTGACATCACCCTCAGCCAGCACCAGCGTGCCATTCACACTGCCCGGAGGTGGGAAGGCCAAAGCCAGACCTGCCGGCCAATGCGACACCATGCCGGGCTTGTTGGCAAAGCCCCAGACTCCACCCACCACCGCTCGCAGCCCCTGGCTTTCCATCGCAATGCGCACATCGGTGCCGGCCTGCGACTGCACGCGCATGAGCTGGGTGGCCTTGAGTCGCTTCATGGCTGACTTCACCACCGACTCCAGCTCGGGCGTGGGGAGGGTGCGTTCCAGGATTTCGGGGTGCTCGTTGGACACCATGAAGAGGCGAGGGCGTTGGCCGTGCGAGCCCTGAAGGATGGTGGG
>RGCL01000058.1 GCA_009919175.1 Betaproteobacteria bacterium | reverse complement strand
CGTGCCCGCCATGCCACCCAAAGCCACGACTACCCGGCCTTGCTGCAAGGCCTCATGTCTGCGGTGGATCAGGCTCGCGCCGAGTTGGGGCTGGACGCCAGCCTGCCAGTGGGCATGGGCATTCCGGGGTGCCTGGATCCCCGCACCCACACCGTGAGGGGCGCCAACACCCAGTGTTTGAATGGCCAGCCTTTGCTGGCCGATTTGAGGCGCTTGAGCGCCTGCGACTGGCGCATCGAGAACGATGCCAATTGCCTGGTGCTGAGCGAAGCCACCGATGGGGCGGCGGCTGGGGCCGGCCTGGTCTTTGGTGTGATCCTGGGCACGGGCTGTGGCGGCGGCTGGTCCTGGCAAGGCCAGGTGTGGACGGGACCCCATGGGCTGGCGGGCGAATGGGGGCACAACCCCTTGCCTTGGCCCAGCGCTGAGGAATTGCAAACACCGGCCTGCTGGTGCGGTCAGGTGGGCTGTCTGGAGACCTGGCTCAGTGGCACGGGAGCAGCGCGCCAACTGGCGCGGGAAACGGGCCTGGCTTTGAGCATGCCCGAGTGGCTCAGCCTGGTTCACCAAGGGCATGCCGTCGCTCAGGCGGCCTGGGCGCGCTACGTCAGCCGCCTGGCCAGAGCCCTGGCGGCCGTCATCAACCAGAATGACCCCGAGGTCATCGTCTTAGGCGGTGGGGTGAGCCTCATTGACGAGATCTACACACAAGTGCCGCAGGTCTGGTCGCAATGGGGCTTCCATCGCCCCTTAGCCACGCCCTTGAGGAAAGCCCAATATGGTGACGCCAGCGGCGTGCGCGGCGCTGCCTGGCTGTGGCGTTCTGCGACACAATCTGCGGCGCGCACAACTTCCAATGAATCTTCACATGAGTAAACCCTTGATTGGCCTCATTGGCCTGGGTGTGATGGGTGAGAACCTGGCACTGAACCTGATTCGGCACGGGCATTCGGTGGTGGGCTACGACGCGGACGCCAAACGCCGCGATGCCTTCAAGCAATGCACCGGTGAGAGCGCCCGCGTGGCGGCCTCCCTGAGCGCCGTGTTGTCGGTGTTGCCAGCACCCCGCCTGATCTGGTTGATGGTGCCTGCGGGCGCCACCATCGATGCGATTTTGTTGCAGTTGCAAGACCGCTTGTCCCCTGGTGATGTGGTGATGGACGGTGGCAACTCGCACTACGAAGACACCGAGCGACGGGTCAAGTCCTTGCAGGCCAAGGGCATCCACTATTTGGGTCTGGGCGTGAGCGGCGGGCAAGAGGGTGCGCTCAAAGGGCCTGCCATGATGCCTGGGGGCGACCCCAAGGCCTGGGACCTGGTCAACACCTGGTTGCCCGACATCGCCGCCCACACCCCGCAGGGGCAGTCCTGTTGCCAATGGATGGGCAAGGGTGGGGCCGGCCACTTCGTGAAGATGGTGCACAACGGCATCGAATATGCCGACATGCAACTGCTGGCTGAATCGCATGCCCTCATGGAGCGCTTGCTGGGTTTCAAGGCCAAGGCCATGTCCCAGGCCATGCAAGCCTGGCAAAGCGGCTGGATGGACTCTTATTTGCTCGACATCACCATCGACATCCTGCGCCGCGACGACGCCGAGTCGGGGCAAGCCCTGGTGGATCTGATCCTGGACAAGGCCGAGCAAAAGGGCACTGGCCGCTGGACCAGCGAGGCGGCTTTGGCTTTTGGGGTGCCCACACCAACGCTCACCGCCGCCGTGTTTGCCCGCATCACCAGCGCCCACAAGGCGCAGCGGCTGGATCTCTCAACGCACTTGCAAGGCGCAGCTCAACCGGCCACGTGCCCGCCCCAGGCGCAAACCCTGTCCACCCTGGCCGACGCCTTGCTCGCAGCGCGCATCCTCGCCTTTGCCCAAGGCTTTCACCTCATGGGCACAGCCAGTCAGGAGCGCCAATGGCACATCCCCTTGCACACCGTGGCCGAGGTTTGGCAAGCCGGCTGCATTCTTCGCGGCGAACTGCTCAAACCCATCGCCTCGGCCTTGGCGCGTTCACCCGAGGCCTTGCTGCTCACCGACCCTCAGATCCTTCAGGCCTTGAACGAGCGCATGGGCGCCTTGCGGCAAGTCGTGCAGTGGGCGGTGGCCAGCGATGTGGCCGTGCCTTGCTTCATGAGTGCCCTGGATCACTGGAATGGCATGCGAACCGCCGTGTCCTCGGCGCGCTTGATCCAGGCGCAGCGGGACTACTTTGGCGCGCACACCTATGAGCGCGTCGACCGCCCAGGACACTTTCACACGCAGTGGAGCGCAGGCTAAGGCGCAGCACGCGCGATGCCGGGCTCAGGCGGGGGACTGCGGATCGGGGTAAAGCCCGTGCACGCGGGCATGCACACGCGCCATGCCCAGCAAAGCCTTGGTGAAGGGCGTGGGCACCTGGGTGAGCTGACCCAGCTCCACCACGCTGGTGACCAGGGCATCGAGCTCAGTGGCACGCCCCGCGCGCACGTCTTGCAGCATGGACGTGGTGAAGGCACCCAGCTTGCGCGTGACCCCATGCCGGTCTTGCGGGGTTTGGTCGATGGCAATGCCCAAGCGCTCACCAATGGCCTTGGCCTCCAGCATCACGCTGGAGATGAAGTCCACCAGCAAGTCATCGGACATGATGCGATCGGTGGTTGCGCCCGTGAGCGCGCTGATGGGGTTGACCGTCATGTTGCCCCACAGCTTGAACCAGATGTCGCGCTGGATGCAGGGGCTGAGCGTGGCCTCGAAACCCGCCTGGCTCAACAAGGCCTGCAAGGCCTGGGCACGCGGTGTGACCGCACCGCTGGGTTCGCCCACGATCAGCCCGTTGCCAAAGTGGTGGCGAATGCGCCCGGGTCCATCGGCAGAGCAACTGGCGTGCACCACACCGCCCATCACCTGGGCTGCGGGGAAGGCGCGGGCCATTGCGCCATTCGGATCGACGCTGGTGAGGGGCGTGTTGGCGTGGGCTCCACCAAAGCCATTCAAAAACCACCAGGGCACGCCATTCATGGCCGTGTAGACCACGGTGTTGGGACCCAGCAAGGGGGCGATGTGCTTGGCCACCTCGGGCAGGGCGGGCGCTTTGACCGCCAGCACCACCAGGTCCTGAACCCCCAAATCCTGGGGCGAGTCGCTTGCCTCGATGGGCACCGTGAACTGGGATGAAGCAGATGACAAAACCAGACCCTCGGCGCGCAAGGCCGACAGGGCTGCGCCACGCGCCACAGCACTCAGGCGCACGCCGGGCAGCCTGCCCAGATGAGCGCCCACCCAGCCGCCAATGGCGCCCACGCCGTAGATGCAAATCGTGTTGAACATGGCTGACCTCAGCTGCGGTAACTGGGGTCGATGCGATCCACCTGACGCACCAAGGCATCAAACACATCCTTGCCCACACCGCCGTGCTTCATGTCGAACTGAAGGGAGTCGCGTGTGCATTTGGCTGCAATCGCCTCGGGCACGGGCAAGGGGTCGCCCATGGCCAGGGTGGCCAACTGGATTTCGCAGGCGCGCTGCAAGGTCCACAGCACGGCAAAGGCTTCAGGCAAGGCCGCACCCCAGGCCAGCAGACCATGGTTTTTGAGGATCACGGCTTTGCGCTGACCGATGCTGGCCAGGACGCGTGGCCCCTCTTCGGCATGGACAGTGATGCCCTCGAACTCGTGGTAGGCCACCATGTTGTGCAGCTGGGCTGAATAGAAATTGCTTTGCGACAAGCCCCCTTTGAGCGAGGCCACCGCCACGCCCGCGGTGGTGTGCGTGTGCATGACCGCATGCGCGCCCGCGATGCCGCCGTGGATGGTGCTGTGCAAGACATACCCCGCCGGGTTGATGGGATGGGTAGATCCATCGAGCACTTCGCCCGCCAGGTTGACTTTGACCAGGTTGGACGCCGTGACCTCGCTGTAGTGCAGGCCAAAGGGGTTGATGAGGAACTGGTTGTCGCCTTGTGTGACCTCGGCGGGCAGGCGCACGGTGATGTGGTTGTAGATCATCTCGGTCCAACCCAGCATCGCAAAAATGCGATAGCAGGCGGCCAGCTCCACACGGGCGGCCCATTCGAGGGGATGACAGGTCGTGTTCATGGGGGTTCCTTCACGCGGTCAATTGAAAACGCAGGCAGCCCAGCGGGCCGTAATCGGCTTCGAAACGGTCTCCGGGTTGACCCGCCACGGGGCGGGTGAAGGAGCCAGCCAGCACCACCTGACCCGCGACCAGATGCTCGCCCCAGGGCGCGAGCTTGTTGGCCAGCCAGGCAATGCCAACGGCAGGGTGACCCTGAACGCCTGCGGCCAATCCGGTTTCTTCCACCACGCCGTTTTGGCGCAAGACCGCACCACACCAGGGCAAGTCCACCTCATCTGGCTTGACCTGTCGGGCGCCGGTGACGATGGCGGCATTGGCCGCGTTGTCGCTGATGGTGTCTTGCACCTTGCGCATGACCTTGGTGTGTCGATCGAATTGCTCGATGCGGGCATCGATGATTTCGATGGCCGGGGTCACATGGTCGGTGGCGGCGAGGACCTGAGCCATCGTCACATCGGGACCACGTAAGTCATGCTTCAACACAAAGGCCAACTCCACTTCGATGCGCGGCGCGATGAAGCGATCGAATGGGATGGCCAACTCCACACCTTCTTCGCAGGTCCACAGCATGTTGTCGAGCAAGGTGCCGAAATCGGGTTCGTTGATCTGGCTGGCTTGTTGCATGGCGCGGCTGGTGAGGCCAATTTTGTGGCCAATCACGCGCCGCCCCTGGGCACGCTTGATGTTCATCCAGGCGCGGCTCACGCGGTAGCCGTCTTCCAGGCTCATGCCCGGAAATTTTTTGGAGAAATGCTCAAGCTGGGTGCGGGTCTGCTCGGCATGCTCCAGCGCCTGTGCCAGCTGTTCATACAGGGCATCGTCGAAAACAGTCATGGTTTGGCCTGGCCTTGGGTGAAGAGGGGGTGAATGTTGCTGTGCTTGTTGTCAAAGACCTCCTGACCCACATCGACTTGAACGGTGATGCCAAGGTAACGCTGGGCCATGAGCGAAGCCAGCTCGGCATGGACACACTGGGTGATGGCCTCGCCCGCACGCTGCTGGGTGGTGGGGCTGCGGCCTTTGCCCATGCGCAGGTTGAGGTACATGAAGGCGTAGTCGCTGCGCCCACTCGCGGTCATGCCCGCCTCACCGCCATCGGCGACGGCGTAATGCGGCGCGGGGTAGGCCATGACGCGGATGCCACCGGTGGGGAAGGCGGGCTGGTCGTGGTCGTCGCGCACCCCGCGCATGGTTTGCGCCAGCGTGTGGCACAGGGCTTTCATGTCGATCTCTTGATCGAGCTGGCCGGTGTAGGTGAGGATGAGGTGGGGCATGGGTGGGCTTTCAAAGACGAACTGAAACCGGGCTATAGCCCTTGGAGGCACTGGCCACCGCCTTGGGGATCTGGCTGCCGTCCTGAGGGGTGATGTCAAACACCGCATTGAGCTGGCCCGTGCCGCTGGCGCCAAAGTAGGGCGTGACCAGTTCGACGCCGCCGTCATAGGCCGTCCAGCCCAAAGCGCCCATGAGCATGGCCGTGTCGTGCATGAAGCCCTCGCCATGGCCTTTGCTCGCGTATTCGGGCAGCATGCTGCAAAAGGCCTGCCACTCGCGCGCTTGCCACATGCGAAGGACTTCGTGGTCCAGGTGTTCCAGAAAGGGGCTCCAGATCTTGAAGGCGTATTCGGGCGCGAGGCCGTTTTGGGCAAAACGGTGGCTCAGACTCCCGCTGGCCAAAAACGCCACCCGGCCGTCGTAGTGCTGCTCCACCGCCTGGCGCATCGCCCAGCCCAGGCGCGCACTGTCGTCCAGGTAGTGCGCCATGCACATGGCCGAGACCGACACCACCTTGAAATGCTGATCGGCATTCATGTAGCGCAAGGGCACCAGCGTGCCGTATTCGGGGTGCAGCGTGGTGTTGTCGTGCGCCAGGGTCTCCACGCCAAAGTCATTGCAGGCCTTGGCAAGGATGCGCCCGAGCGGCGCATTGCCAGGCGACTCGAACGCCATGTTGGCGATGAAGTGGGGCAATTCGTTGCTGGTGTAGGTGCCTTTGTAATGCGGCGCGCAATTGATGTGGTAGCTGGCATTGACCAGCCAGTGGGTGTCAAACACCACCAGGGTGTCGACCCCCAGCTCGCGACAACGGCGGCTGATTTCGCGGTGGCCGTCAATCGCATCCTGGCGTGTGCCCTGGCGTGGCCCGGGCAACTCTGACAAGTACATGCTGGGCACGTGCGTGATTTTGGCGGCAAGGGCGAGTTGTCCCATGGGGTGCTTTCAGGAGCTGCGGCGAGTGGGCAGGGTGGCGGCGGGCTTTTTTTTCAGTCGCACATAAAGCGTTTTGTGAACGCGGGCCACTATATCGCCTGTCTCATCGGTGATCAGGACCTCCCGCTCGGGCAACACCTTTTGGCCGCCCTGGGCTTGCTCGGCAATGGCCTGGATTTGCTGCTCGTTCCACTCGAACACCGCGCGCAAGGTGCCGCGACCCGGTTTGATGAAATCGATGCGGGCGGCCTGGTCCCAGATCACATAGGCCGAACCCAGGCGTGCCACCAGCATGAGGCAATGAAAGGGATCGCACATGGCATAGATGCTGCCGCCAAAGTGCGTGCCAAAGGCGTTGAGGTTGATGCGGGTGGAGCGCATCTCAACCACCACGCGTTCAAAGCCTGGGGTGACCTCTGCCACCCGAATGCCGCTGCCCCAATAGGGTGGGAACCAGGTCAGAGCCCAGCGAAAAAAACGTGGGTGGCGAAAGAGCAGGGGCGCGCGCGACTGAGCGTGTGGGTTCATGAGTGGCAGCCTGAATCCATCCAGCCAGTGGGCTCAGCCCAGCAAACTCACGCCCCACACCGCCCACAGTGCCACCAGAACCGCCATGCTGGCAGCAAAGCATTTGAAGCGGGTCAGGACCACATTGGAGCCGCATTGCACACGGCTGTGCACGATGCGGGTCAGCACATAGACCCACGCCAGCACCAGTGCGGCCATGCTCACGGTCTGGGTGACATACAAGCCCAGGCAGGCCACGTGAAACATCACGGGGGTTTCGAAGAGGTTGGCGAAATTGTCCGCGCATCGCGTGTCCTTGATGGCCGCTGCAAACTCGGCGCGCGTGGGGACTTTTTGCGGGTGAAGCCGTTGCGCCTTGAATTGGCGAACGCGCTCACGGTAGGCGAGCACCATGACGACCAGCACCAAGCCCATGAGGGCGAAGACGGGGCCAAAGATCAGGCTGTGGTTGAGGGGGGATGAAGTCATGTGGTCTCCTTGTCATGTGCCCCAGTGCGGGATGTGGTGCGAGCCCAGGCTCACGGCGACGTTCTTGGGCTCGCAAAACACTTCATAGCTCCAGGTGCCGCCTTCGCGGCCAGTGCCGCTGGCCTTGGTGCCCCCAAAAGGCTGGCGCAGGTCGCGCACGTTCTGGCTGTTGACAAAGCACATGCCCGCTTCGATGGCGGCGGCGACGCGATGCGCGCGCCCCAGGTTTTCTGTCCACACATAGCTCGACAGGCCGTAGTCGATGTCATTGGCCAGGGTGATGGCCTCGGCTTCATCCTTGAAGGGGATGAGGCAGGCCACGGGGCCAAAGATTTCCTCTTGCGCGATGCGCATGCGGTTGTCCACATCGGCAAACACGGTTGGCCACACGTAGTTGCCCTGGTGCACCGAGGCGGGCAGGTAGGCGGCGTAACCGGGTTGGCCCAGGCCGCCGCATAAGAGTGTGGCGCCCTCTTTGGGGCCAAGCTCGATGTAGCTTTGCACCTTGGCCAGGTGGTTCTTGCTGATCATGGGGCCAATGATGGTGGATTCGTCCATCGGGTCGCCCACGCGGATGCGCTTGGCGCGTTCGACAAAGCGGGCGGCAAAGTCGGCATAGATGCTGCGCTGGACCAGGATGCGACTGCCTGCTGTGCAGCGCTCACCGTTGTTGCTGAAGATCATGAAGACAGCGGCATCGAGGGCGCGGTCAAGGTCGGCGTCCTCAAAAATCACAAAGGGGCTCTTGCCGCCCAACTCCATGCTGAATTTTTTGAGGCCGGCGGTTTTGACAATGCGGTTGCCGGTGGCCGTGGAGCCCGTGAAGCTGATGGCGCGCACATCAGGGTGGGCGCACAAGGGTTCGCCAGCATCGCGGCCATAGCCATGCACGATGTTGAGCACACCCGCTGGCACGCCCGCTTCGAGGGCAAGCTCGCCCAGCCTGGCGGCAGTGAGCGGCGAGAGTTCGCTCATCTTGAGCACCGCGGTGTTGCCAAAGGCCAGGCAGGGTGCGACCTTCCAGGTGGCGGTCATGAAGGGCACATTCCAGGGGCTGATGAGGGCGCACACGCCCACGGGATGGAACAGCGTGTAGTTCAAGTGGGTGGGGGTGGGGTAGGTGTGCCCGTCCACGCGGGTGCACATCTCGGCAAAGTAATGGAAGTTGTCGGCGGCGCGGGGCACGAGCTGCTTGCCCGTCTGGGCAATGACTTGCCCCGTATCTTGTGTTTCGGTGCGCGCAATGTCGGGCACATGGGCGGTGATGAGCTCGCCGAGTCGGCGCATGACCTTGGCGCGCTCTGTGGCAGGGGTGGCCGCCCAAGTGGGAAAGGCGGCTTTGGCCGCTGCCACGGCGGCATGGACCTCGGCCTCACCGCCTGCCGAGACTTCGGCCAGCGGCTCCTGAGTGGCAGGATTGAGGGTTTCAAAGCGGGTGGCACTGGCCACGGCCTTGCCATTGATCAGGTGGGAGATGTGCATGAGAGGGGATCGGTTGAGTCAGGGCAACAAGGCCCCGCGGGTTTGCATCTTAGTGGGCTTGGGTGGGCGGCAGGCCTCATTCGACGCGCTCACACCAGGTGATTCACCAGGCGGCCAATGCCGTCGATTTCGGTCACGACCTCATCGCCCGCGTTGACGTTCACCACGCCTTCTGGCGTACCCGTAAGGATGACGTCACCAGCTTGCAGGGTCATGAAGCCGCTGAGGTATTCAATGAGTTCAGCCACGCTGTGCACCATGTTGCCCGTGTGGCCTTGCTGGGTCACTTGACCGTTGACCAGGGTTCGCAGTTGAAGGTCCTGCGGGTTGGGCACCTCATCGGCGCTCACCAGCCAAGGCCCCAGCACCGTGGCATGGTCGCGGTTTTTCACCCGCAGGTTGGGGCGATACCAGTTCTCCAGGTAGTCACGCACGGCATAGTCGTTGCATACCGTGTAGCCCGCCACATGCGAGAGCGCCTGAGCGGCCTTGACCTGGCGAGCCGTGCGCCCAATCACCACCGCCAACTCGCACTCATAGTGCATGAAACTCGCCTCGGGGGGGCGTGGCGTTTGACCCCGGTGGCCCACCACACTGTTGGGACCTTTGAGGAACACCAGCGGTTCATCCTTGCTGGTCACAGTGAGTTCTTTGGCCAGTTCCTTGACATGGTCGGCGTAATTGAGACCCAGGGCAATGAGGGTGCCCACCTCAAACGGGGGCAGCCAAGTCACCTGGCTGTCGTCAAGCTGGGTGCCGTTGGCCAGTTGCAGGCGATGGTCTTGCCCTGGCACGGGCTGGGCCTCGTGGAGGTGTCCTTGCCAGAGCACGCGAGCGGTTCTCATGGGCAGGCACCTCGGGCACAAAGCGGTTGGTGAGGGGCGTGAGTCCCTCGATCTCGATGCGGCTTTGCTGCCCCACGCGCACACGCGGTGCGCCATGCGAGACACCCAGCAACAGGATGTCGCCCGCATACAAAGTCATGTAGCTGCTGACATCGGCAATGAGTTGAGCCACCCCCCGGATGCGATCGGCGGTGTCGGTGTGATGCACCAAAGCCCCATCGACCCAGACCTTGACCTCGAGCTGGTCTGGATGAGCCATTGCGCTGGCTGGGGTGATGCGTTGGGCCATGGGGCAAAAGCTATCGCGCGCAATCAGGCGCACATGGGGCCGGTAAAACTGCTGATGCGGCACCCGCACATCGGCCACGGTGACATAGCCCGCCACCTGCGACAGCGCCTGGTCGGGCGACACGCCCTGGGTGGTGCGCCCCATGACCACGCCCAGCGTCGCGCCCAGCTCCAGCTCGGGCACGTCGTGCGGCACACCCACTGGACCATCGCCGCAGTGGGTGTTGCGGGGCTTGATGTAGAGCACCGGCCATTGGGGCGGGGCTTTGTAGGGAGGCTGGTGCACTGCATCGCCCAGTGCAGCCAGGGCAGGCCGATGGTTGAGCACCACGCCATACACCGCGCGCCCCCAGGTGTGCGGCGGCGTTGACCACCAGGCAGACGGAAACGAAGACATGGCCGGCATTGTGGCCAATAAATGGGGTCAGATTCCATTTCTGGGGTTTCCACTAGGTCCTGCCCAGCGCCGGATTCACAGCGCACAATTCAGTCATGACCACCTCCAAATCCATTCAAGCGGCCAGACTGGTCTGGCACCATCGTCAATCTGGCCAGGCCATGGCGCACTTCCCCAATGCCATTCGCCCACACAACCGCCAGGAAGGCTATGCCGCCCAGGCGGCGCTCCAGCACATCAATGCCCAGGCCCTGGCGGGGTGGAAGATTGCCGCGACCAGTCAAGCAGGTCAACAGCACATTGGCGTGAGTGGTCCCTTGGCGGGCCGCATCTTCAAGCCCACCGTGATCCCCCAAGGCCAGGCCGTGAGCCTGCAAGGCGTGCGCATGCTGGTGGCCGAGCCCGAGATGTGTTTTGTCATGGGTCACGACTTGCCGCCACGGCCTGCGCCGTATAGCCAGGACGAGGTGATGGCGGCGGTGTCTGCCCTGCATGTGGCCATTGAAGTGCCCAATTCCCGCTTTGCCGATTTTGTTCAGGCAGGTGAGGCCAGCCTCATCGCTGACAACGCCTGCGCCCATGCCTTTGTTTTGGGGGACGCTGCGGTATGCGACTGGCGCGGCATCGATTTGTCCAAGCATGCGGTATCGGCTCAGGTCCATCATGCCGATGGCAACACCTGGAACCGTGCGGGCAATGGCTCAGCCGTGCTCGGTGACCCTCGCATCGCCATGACCTGGATCGCCAATGAGCTCAGCAGCCTAGGCTTGACCCTGGAGCGTGGCCAATTCGTCACCACCGGCACGTGCATGGTGCCGCTGGAGATTGCAGTGGGCGACACCGTGGAGGCCGACTTTGGCGCGCTGGGTCGCATCAGCGTGCGCTTTGCGCTTTGAGTGGGACAGCAATCATGGAACTGCCTTCCTACGAGACCCTGGCCTTGTCCTGGCCACAAGCTGATGTGCTGCTGGTCACCCTCAATCGCCCTCAAGTGGGCAATGCCCTCAACACCCAAATGGCGCACGACATGCTGGACCTGTGGCGACGGCTCGAGGCCGATGGACAGGCGGTACGTTGCGTGGTGCTCACGGGGGCAGGAGATCGCATCTTTTGTGGCGGCGGCGACCTCAAGGAACGCAATGGCATGAGCCGCGAGGCCTGGACACGCCAGCACGAGTTGTTCGAGCGCATGTTCTGGCAAATGGGCGATTTGCCCCAGCCCTTGCTGGCAGCCATCAATGGTCACGCCTATGCAGGCGGCCTGGAGATGGTGTTGATGTGCGACTTTGCGTATGCCAGTGATCAGGCGCGCTACGCCTTCACCGAGGTGGGCATTGGCATCATGCCGGGTGCAGGGGGCACGCAAAACCTGCCCCGCGCCATTGGGTCGCGCAGGGCCAAGGAAATGCTCATGACGGCCAGACCCATCGATGCCCAGCAGGCCTTGTCGTGGGGGCTGGTCAATGCGCTTCATCCCGCTGACCAGGTGCTCGCTGCCACGCTAGAGGCCGCCTCGGCCATTGCCGCCAATGCACCCTTGTCCATCCGTCAGGTGAAGAAGTCGGTGCGTTATGGGTCGCAGATGGAAATCCGAACGGCCTACCGCTTTGAGATCGAGGCCTACAACCACCTCATCGACACCGACGACCGGCTCGAAGGCGTGCTGGCCTTCAACGAAAAACGCAAACCCCGCTTCAAGGGGTCTTGAGGCCGGTCACGCCCTGATAGGCATGCCAGGTGGCATGGCCAATGAGTGGTCCCACCACCAGCAAGCCCAAAAAGTAGGGCAGCATGGACAGGACCACCAAGAGGCTGATTAAAAAGCCCCACCACAGCATGACGGCGGGTTGGCTCAGGCAAGCCTTGAGGCTCACCAGAGACGCCGAAATTGCATCGCAGCGCTTGTCCAGGATCATGGGGATGGAGACCACACTGATGCCATAGATCAGTGCGGCAAACACGCCGCCCACGCCCAAGTAGGTCAGGATGAATTCAAGATGGTCTGGGTTGCTCAGCAGGGCCAGCAAGTTCGCCTGCGACGGCATGGTGCTGAAGTTCACCGCAAACACCACCATGGCGCAACGTCCCCAGAGCATTTCTAGGATGAGCAGCAAACCTGCAAACAGGGACAGCGGACCCAGGGCAGTGGTCCATGCCAGCATGGACTCCCCCAGGTCGGGCGGTGGCGTGCCTTCTCGATCATGCAGTTGCCAGCGTCGGCTGATGTCGTACAAACCCAGGCACAGGAATGGCCCCATGAGCAAAAACCCGGCACTCAAGGCCAGCACATTGGCTGGCGAGTGGTGGAACACCCAAAACAGCAACTGCCCCATGAGCCAAAAGCAGCCGCCATAAAAGAGGCCCGCGCCCGGACTGCGTCGCAAGTCTTTGAAGCCCAGAGCCAACCAGGTGAGTGGGTCCTGCCAGGTGAGGGGGGCAATGGTCATGGACAGCACACTCGATGAAGGCGGTGTGTCGTCGATGGCTTCAGGTGTGGTGAGGCTCATGCGGCGCATCATGTCACTTTGGTGGCCCGCATGCAGCAGGGTTTTCATGCCCCTGTGTGCGGTCTTGGCCTCAGGTCTCGGGTCCCTGTTGGAGCCCCAAGGCAGGGCATGACCGCGCTTCACTTATGATGCTTCACGCTTGAGTTTCACAGGCGAGCCGATGTCGGATTGACATCGATGTTCGCCTCGCTCATGTCCCCGATCCCGACATTGACAGAGGAAGTCCAGCATGCGTGACATTCGAGTCCGAGAACTTTGGCAAAAGCAGCAATGCGCCTTCAATGGCTGGCTTGCCATTCCCAATTCACTGAGCGCTGAGGCCATGGCCATGTCCGGCTGGGATTCACTCACCATTGACATGCAGCACGGCCTGATCGACAACGCAGCCCTGGTGACCATGCTGCAAGCATTGGCTGCCTCACCCTGTACGCCCATGGTTCGCGTGCCCTGGCTGGATCCCGGTCCCATCATGCGCGCGCTGGACGCGGGTGCCCTGGGCATCATTTGCCCGATGATCAATTCTGTCGATGAGGCCGCGCGCCTGGTCGAATACACCAGCTATGCGCCCATGGGTGGGCGCAGTTTTGGCCCCATCCGCGCAGGCCTGGTGGACGGTCCCCATTACCAAGCTTCTGCCAACCAGCGCGTGATCCGATTTGCCATGATTGAAACGCGCAAGGCCTTGGATCAACTCGATGCCATCTTGCAGGTCGAAGGCCTGGATGCCATTTACGTGGGACCGTCAGATTTGTCCTTGTCGCTGGGCTGCAAGCCCACGCTGGATGATGTGGAGCCCACGGTGCAGCAGGCCATCGAGCACATCCTCGAGCGAGCCCACGCGCATGGACTCAAGGCGGGCATTCACAGCCAGACGGTGAACTTTGCCAAGGCGCGCAAGGCGCTGGGTTATGACCTGGTGACCACGGCATCGGATTTGCGCCTCATCCTCGCGGGAGCCCAAGACCTCATGAAGGCCTGGCGTGCGCCCTGAGCACCGTGCCCTCACTCCACGATGACAGCGCAGGGGGCTTTGACGTGGAGTTGCTTGCGCTGATCCTCACAGCGGTTCATGGACCGGCGTGCACCTTCTGAGCCGATCTTGATGTAGATGGAGCAGGTGAAGATCATTTTTTCTTGGTCTGAGGTGCTGTCAAAGGCGGTGGAGCAACGACCGTTCTCACCCAGATTGGGTTTTTCGTTCACATAAGAACGCTGCACGGCGTTGGGCAGCTTGCGAAATTCAATGGCGGGATAGCCGTCTTTGGTCATGGACCACGCCGCAAGCGGGGCACAGGCCAGGGCCACCAAGAGGCCGGGGTAGAGCACGGACAGCGTGAGAGGTTTCATCGTGACTCAAAAAAGCAATCGATTCGGCATTGGGCCACAATTTGGGGTGCAACGCCTTGATTTTGAACAACAATCCAACACATGTTGAATGCGTCAAGCTTAACCCATCTCGCGTCGATGCCACTGGGCTGCACCGCCCCCATGCGGTCCTCTTCATGGCGCATCCCGGTCTCAAGTCTGGGCAGCTTGGGTCGATGTCTACTGACCATGCGGAACCTGGCCACCCTCTTGAGGGCTTTACTTTGGATGCTCATCTTGTCCTGGCTGATGGCAGCTGCGTCTGCCTCAGCGGGCTGGTCCATGCTGGGCATGCTCGATGGCCGCACTTACAGCATGGATGTCAACAACATTTCCAGCACGCGCCAGGGCAACCGCCTGTTTTGGGCATTGGTCGATTACAACCATGAGACCTCGCACGGCGCCCGATCGGTGGCCATGCAGTTCGAGATCGATTGCCGCAACGACAAGATCCGCCGCGTTCAAGCCGTCGCCTACCGAGGGGATCTTCAACAGGGCGGGGTGGTCTGGGTCAATCGCCAGACCAGCGCCTGGACCAACGTCAGCCGCGACTCACTCAATCAGAGCGCCCAGCTCAGAGCCTGCAGCAAAGCCATCAAGGGCTTCAAGATCTACACCGACCAGTTCCAGCTTTGAGCCTGGACGCGGTGGCCGTTCAATCAAATTGAGCGATGACCCGCCCCAGCACCTGACCCGATTTGAGACGGTCGAGCACGCCAGAGATCTCCTCGGGGCTACACAAGGCCGTGGGGATGGGCTTGATCTTGCCGGCTTTGGCCATGGCCACCACTTCCTTGAGCTCGCCCAATGAGCCCACATAAGAGCCCTGCACCGTGATGGCGCGCTGGGCCAGGGGCACGGTGGACAAGGGCAACTCGCCGCCGTAGAGACCCACGACCACATAGCGGCCACCTTTGCGCAGGCAGGCCACGCCCAGTTGCGCCGTGGCATCCACCCCCACCAGATCCAGCACACCCCAAATGCCTCCGGGCATGGCTTGCAGTTGCTCCAAGGCTTTGCTGTCGCTGGGGTTGAGCACCTCTTGTGCGCCCATGTCTTTGGCCGCCTGCCACTTCTTGGCATCGATTTCGCAAACCACAATGCGCTCGTGTCCCAAGGCCTTGAGCATGGCAATGGCCATGAGCCCCAAGCCGCCCGCACCCATGACCACGATGGTGTCCTGGGGGTCGCAGGGCAAGAGTTTGCGAACCGCCGAGTAGGTGGTGAGGCCTGAGCAGGACAGGATGGGCGCGAATTGAGGATCAATGCCTGTGGCATCCACCAGGTACTTGGGGTGGGGCACCAGCAGGTAGTCGGCATAACCGCCTGGGCTTTGCACGCCCATGAATCGGGGCGCCATGCACCAGTTGTCTTGCTCTTGCTGGCAACGTGCACACTGGCCGCAGCCAGTCCAAGGAAAGACCAAATAACTTTTGCCCGTCTCGACAGGGGCCAGGCCATGGGCTTGCGGTCCCAGGGCGACGAGCTCGCCATAGGGCTCGTGCCCCATGGTCACGGGCAGCTTCATGCCACGCTCGGTCATGTAAAAACGCTTGCCACCGCCCAAGTCAAAAAAGCCGTCTCGGATGTGCACATCGGAGTGGCACACACCGCAGTAGCGGATCTTGACCAGCACCTGGGTGCCCGTGGGTTGAGGCTGGGCACGCAGGGCGCGTTGCAGGGGTTGGCCCCATTCGGTGATGTCGTAGCTGTGCATGGATCGATGCTGTGAGGTGGTGAAAAAAGAGGGGATCTGGGTTGCGCGGATCAGGAAGACGAGGGCAACTCGGTGTTGATGGTGAAGTAATCGGGCGGCGTGGGTCCCCAGACATAAAACGAGTCCTCCACCGGGTGATCCTTGGCAGGCCAATCAAAGCCGGCGGGGACGTGATCGATGTCATGGGAGTATTCGCAAAACGAACCCCAGGGGTCTTGCACATAGTAGAAATAGTTGGAGCCCAGCACATGACGGCCTACGCCCCAGCCTTTGGTGTAGCCCGCTTGCAGCATCTGCTCCATGCCCAAACCCACTTCATGGATGCTGGCCGTGTCCCAGCTCAGGTGGTGAAGGCCAGGACCTTCGGATTTCACCAGACCCATGACATGGTGGTCAGAGCCATGGACGGCATGCATGAAGCAAATGATGTCGGCAGAGGAGTCGGTGGTTTTGAGGCCCACCGTGCGGTGCATGAAGTCGGCTGCGCGAGGCACATCGGGGCTGAAGATGAGGGCGTGCGAGAGGCGGCGCGGATGCACGGGCTTGACTGCCGAGCGCGCAGGGGATTTGCCCATGCCCAGAGGAACGG
>RGCL01000057.1 GCA_009919175.1 Betaproteobacteria bacterium | reverse complement strand
CTCATGACGGCCAACGTCAGGCCCAGTGCCTTTCATTTGATGGGGCTGCCCGACGCCTTCCTGGACGCGGGTGCTTTGCCCACCTTGCACGACCGCTACGGGATTTCAACCGTGAAAATGGTGGAGAAAATCAAAACCTGGCTCGGCTGAATATCGGTCCAGATAATCCGCCAGTCCATGAAAAGCGGGGCTTGAATCAAGCCCCTTTTTCATGGGTGAATGGCAGGATTAATTCAGTCGAATATGGGGATTTCATTTCTGACTGATAATACTTCGATTATTCATTTCATATCGAGGATATTCAAAGTGACCAAAACCTCTAATCCCCAGATTCAAAAACTCGAAAAACAACTGGCCGCGCTCAAGAAAAAAGAAGCCGCCAAACAAGCCAGTGGCCAAAAGCGTGCCCTGGATCGCATTTTGAAAATCGCCAAAGATGCTGGCATGGATGCCGCTGCACTGGTGGCTGCCCTGGGTGGCGCCCGCTCCAAGGCCAAGACTGCCAGCAAAACCACACGCAAAACCACGGGTAAAAAATCCGCCACGGCAGGCACCAAGGTTGCGCCCAAGTACCGCAATCCCGCCGATGCCAGCCAGACCTGGACGGGTCGCGGCAAATCCCCCTTGTGGGTGGCCGAATTGAAAAAGGCCGGCAAGCTCGATGCAGCCTTGATCAAGTGATTTCCGGCGACGGTGCTGGGCCGGGCTTCTGACTGTCCGCCCACCGCGTCCCGCCAGCCAGAATGAAAAAAGCCCCTTGCCGTGATGGCAAGGGGCTTTGTGTTTGGTGGCGCTTCACGGATTCGAACCGCGGACCTGTGGATTATGATTCCATCGCTCTAACCGACTGAGCTAAAGCGCCAAAGAGCGGCATTATAGCCAGATTGAAAACGCCTCACTCGTGCCGGAAGGCCGGTGCGCGCTTGTTGACAAAGGCCTCCATGCCTTCTTTCTGGTCGTTGGTGGCGAACAAGGCATGGAAGAGTCGGCGCTCAAACATCACCCCATCGGAGAGGCTGCTCTCAAAGGCCCGGTTCACAGATTCCTTGGCAGCCATGACTGCGATTTGCGAGTAGCTGCAAATCGTGAGGGCGGCAGCCAGGGTCTCGTCCATGAGTTTGTCCACGGGCACAACGCGGCTCACCAGACCCGCGCGCTCGGCCTCGGCGGCATCCATCATGCGTGCAGTCAGTGCCAGGTCCATGGCCTTGGATTTGCCCACCGCACGCGGCAGACGCTGGGTGCCGCCTGCGCCAGGGATGATGCCCAGTTTGATTTCGGGTTGACCAAAGCGGGCGTTCTCGGCCGCAATGATGAAGTCACACATCATGGCCAGCTCGCAACCGCCGCCCAGCGCAAAGCCGCTCACCGCCGCAATGACGGGCTTGCGGATGCTGCGGATGGTTTCCCAGTTTTTGGTGATGTAGTCGGTCTTGTAGACATGGGCGAAGGTGTAGGTGGCCATGGCACCAATGTCGGCTCCAGCGGCAAAGGCCTTCTCGCTGCCCGTGATGATGATGCAGCCAATGGCATCGTTGTCGTCAAAGGCCTTCAAGGCCGTGCCCAATTCGTTCATGAGCTCGCCGTTGAGCGCGTTGAGCTGTTTGGGACGGTTGAGGGTGATGATGCCGACTTTGTCCGCTTCAGTGCGGACTTCGATGAATTCGTAGGTCATGGGATTCCTTGTGGTGATGCGTGTCCAATGCGGAATATACCCAAGCGCCATCCTGATTCACAATCACTTGCGTACCCCTAAGCAATCAGTCCCAGGAGAACCCCCATGACCGCTGACACCATCTTGTTTGAACAAAAGGGCGCGGTGGCGCTCATCACCCTCAATCGCCCTGAAGCGCTCAACAGCATGACGCACGAGATGCAAGCTGCATTTCGCGAAGCCCTCTTCAAGGTGCAATCCAATCCCGCCATCCGAGCCTGTGTGCTCACCGGGGCAGGGCGCGGGTTTTGCGCTGGCCTGGACCTGAGCACCCTGGACTTGCGGCCTGGTGAAGGCCTCAAAGAGCGTGCTGACCCCGGTCCGGTGATCGAGCGGTCCTTCAATCCGAGCACACGCATGTTGCTGGAGTTGCGCGTGCCCACTTTTGCTGCTGTCAACGGCGTGGCCGCAGGCGCCGGTGTGTCCCTGGCCATGACCTGCGACATGGTGTTTGCCCACACCAAGGCATCATTCATCCAGGCTTTCAGCAAGATCGGCCTCATCCCGGATGCGGGCGGCAGTTGGTTGCTGGTCGAGCGGCTGGGTTTGGCCAGGGCCATGGCCTTGGCCATGACGGGCGACAAACTGGGTGCTGCCCAAGCCAAGGAGTGGGGCATGATTTGGGAGGTGAGTGAGGATCCCCTGGCTGACGCCATGAACATGGCTGAACGCCTCGCGGCCATGCCAACCAAAGCCCTGGTGGCCACGCGTTCACTCATGCGCCATGCCCTGCAGCGGGGCCTGGAGGCGCATTTGAATGTGGAGCGCGATTTGCAGTCGCAACTGGGGGGCACACACGACTACATCGAGGGCGTGATGGCCTTTTTGGACAAGCGAAGCCCGAATTTCAACGGGCAGTGATGCCCTCAGGCGTGTCGCCAGGCTTTAGCCGAGCCAGCGTTTGATTTTGGCGGCGTCCTGGATGTCCAGGCGCTCACCGCTGGGTTTGGCCAATTCCCTCAGGGAGGGCAGGTTCAGCATCAAGCCTTGGCGACGGCGAAACACCCAGGCCTTGAGGGGTTTGTCCACAGCTGCATAGGTGTCGAGGTCGTCCAGGGTTAGCAGTCGCCATGCCTGGTGAAGCTCCTGGCCTTCGCCCACGGCCACCCATTCGTCGCCTGGTGCAAAACCTGCGCGTGCTGCCCAAGTGCCATCGAGCACCTGTGCGATGGACAGTCCCGAACCCGATTGCAAACGCAAGCCCAGGCGCTGGTTCCAGGGCAGGGGATGGGCCTTGGTGCCCACGCCATGCTGAGCCAGCAAGTCCAGCACCGGCAAGTCGTGCGTACCGTGCACCCAGGCCTTGTGTTCACGCGCCCCACTGCGACCTCTGACGCTTTGCAAGGCTTGCAACCAGTCGGCCTCGGTCATGGGGCCGCCTTGGGTTTGACGCCACAGCAGGCGCATCACGTCATCGAGGCAGTGACCCTCGAGCCGCAAGGTGAGGTCCCAGCACAAAGCGACCAATGACCCCTTGGTGTAGTAACTCACCGTGAGGTTGGGCGATTGCGAATCGGCGCGGTAGTACTTGGTCCAGGCCTCAAAACTGGATTGGGTCAATGAATGCTGCTTGCGCCCGGGTGTCTGGGTGACCTGCGTGAGCGTCTTTTGCAACCTGGCCAAGTATTGAGCCGTGCTCAACAAGCCTGCGCGCCGCAGCAGCAAGTCGTCGTAGTAACTGGTGAAGCCCTCGAAGAACCAGAGCAACTGGGTCAGGTTTTCCTGCTGGTAGTCGTAGGGCTCGAACTGCGCGGGTTTGAGGCGTTTGACGTTCCAGGTGTGGAAATACTCGTGGGAAATCAGACCCAGAAGGTTCAGGTAGCCCTCGTGATCGTTGGCGCTGTCGCGCCGGGGCAAGTCGCTGTGCTGCGCCAGCAAGGCGGTGGAGTTGCGATGTTCCAAGCCGCCATAGCCCGTGGGCAGGGTGTTGAGCAAAAACACATAGCGATCAAATGGAGGACGCCCCCGAGCGCCATGCCAAAACGACATGACGGCCTCGCAGGCCTTTTGGGTGTCGTGCAAGAGTCGCTGGCCGTCCATGCGCGCACTAGCCCCCGAGACCACCAGGCGATGGACCACACCGCGTAGCTTGAATTCACCTGACCAAAAACGCCCCATCTCGACGGGATGATCCACCAACTCGTCGAAGCTCGATGCGGTGTAAAGACCAAAGCCACTGGACTTGACCTTGAGCGCACGCAAGGCCGTGGCCAATTGCCATTGGGCCAGCGACTCGGGCGCCTGGATGTCGACCGTGACGGCTTGATCGTGCTGCCCCACGACCCGCATGAACAAGGACGTGCCATTGAAAAAGCCGCGACGGGTGTCAAGCCAGGCGGTTCGCACCGAATCGTCGTGAGCCATGACCCGATAGCGGATCTCCAGGGGTTGTTGCGGGTCAGCCTGAACCTGCCAGAGGTCCTTGCCCACCATGTCGATGGCGAGCTTGCGCTGGCCTTGCCAGGCACCCACGCCGTGCACTTGCTTGGCGAATTCGCGGATGAGGTAGCTGCCAGGAATCCAGCTGGCCATCTGAAAGCACTGGGTGGGCGCGGGCTGATCCACGCGGATCGTCACTTCATACACATGACGTTCAGGCTCGGGAAAGCGGACCTGATAGGCAATGCCAGCGTGGCTCATGGCTTGAGGGCTTCTTCGATTTGCTTGTGGCTCACGTAGCCAGGTATGCGCGTGCCATTGACAAAGACCAGGGTGGGAGTGCCCGAGATTTTTTGCTTGCGACCGAATTCGAGGTTGCGCTCAATCGCTGTGGTGTCGCAGCTTGTGGCATCGGGTTCCTTGCCTTGCTGCATCCAGGTCTCCCAGGCCTGGGCGCGATCCTTGGCGCACCAGATGGCCTGCGATTTGCGCACCGAGTCGGGACCGAGCACCGGGTAGAGGAAGATGTGGATGGTCACGTTGTCCAAGGCCTGAAGTTCTTTTTCCAGGCGCTTGCAAAAGCCGCAGTTGGGGTCTTCGAACACGGCCATTTGCTGCTGGCCTTTGCCTTTGCGGAGGATGAAGGCGTCCTTGAGGGGCAACTCTTTCCAGTCGATGGCGTTGAGCGCATTGGCGCGCTGCTGGGTGAGGTTGGCGCGTTTTTTGGTGTCGAACAATTCGCCACGGATGAGGAAGTCACCCTTGGCATCGGCATAAAAGAGTTCGTTGCCGTCGACCCGCACTTCGTAAAGGCCGGGCATGCTGGTCTTTCTGACCTCGTCGATGCGGCCAATTTCGGGGATGCGCTCGCGCAAACGCTTTTGAATCGCGTCTTCGGTGGATTGACCCTGTGCATGAGCCAATGCGGCCACCAGCATCACCGGGGCGAGCAGCACGGAGCGAAGCACAGTCAGGGTGGAGGTTTTCATCAAAGTCCTTAAAGGGGTGAGAGCGCGCGCTGAACAATCCAGTGCTTGAGGCTGGGCCATTGGTTGACGGCATTGAGCCCCCAGTTGCGTGCTTTTTGTGCGGTGGGGTTGGGGTGCATGAACAGGCGTTGCAGGCCATCGACCACCCATGAGGTGGGGGCGGATTCGGCTTTCCTTTGCCGTTCATAAGCGCGCAGCAAGCGCAAGTCGTCCAGTGGCCGCCAGTGGTGTGGACCGGTGAGGGTGGGCAAATGCTCGAGCAAGGCACGCACATCGGCCAGACCCAGGTTCAGACCCAGACCGGCCAAGGGGTGGATGTTGCGAGCGGCGTCGCCCGCAAGCACCCAGGCCTGGCCTTGGGCATCGCGGCCACACCAATGATCGGCCTGACCCCATTCCAGCGGCCAACTGGATCGGGCTGAAATGAGTTGCAAGTGACCCAGCAGACCCTGGCTGGCTTGGGTGATGGCGCTTTCAAATTCGGCCTCAGGGCAGTGCAGCAGCGGGTTGACCTGGTCGGCAGGCAAGGACCACACCACGGCCACCTCGTGGCCTTGTGCGCCGCCCATGGGCAACAAGGCCAGGATGCTGGCCCCCTCGGGCGCACCCGAGCGGAACCACTGCGAGGCCTGGGCGCAATGGGTGTGTTCGGTGCGCATGCGGGTGGCCAAGGCCACCTGCCCGTAGGGGCGGCGCAGGCGTTGCACGCCCAGTTGGGCGCGGGTGGCACTGTGGCGGCCTTCGCAAACGATGTGCAGCTTGGCCGAGGTGGGTTGGGTGAGCCAATCGATGCCGGGCGTGGCTTGCGCCTGGCGGTGCAAGGCCTGCTCGAGTGCGGGCACGTCGACGATGGTGTTGAGTGACTCGCCTGCATCGGCATGAAAGAGGATGCTGCCGCCATCGTCGCCCCAGACTTGCATGTGCTGCACGGCAGTGACCGCCGTGGCCTCAGGCCATGCGCCCAGGGATTGCAGCAATTGCTGGGACGCTGCATTGAGGGCGTAGGCGCGAACATCAGCGCCAGGCTGGGGGGAGCTTGGCGCGTTGCCTGCTGAAATCACGGCCACGCTGCGGCCAGCGCGAGCCAGCGCGATGGCCAGGGCGTGCCCCACCACACCAGCGCCGTGAATGCAGACCTCAGGTATATTGTTCATCGTTCCATTGTAGGAGTGCAGCCTTTGTCATGAGCACGGGCTCGCCATAAGACCCTGCTCGTTCTCCCCCTCCAACAAGCCCCTCAATCAAACCCATGACGACCCCCACCGACCAGGCTCAAATTGCACAGCTGTGGATACACCCCATCAAATCCTGTGGCGCGGTGTCGGTCAGACAAGCCCATTTGCTGCCCACCGGGCTGGAGTGGGATCGCGAATGGATGCTGGTCGATGCACAAGGCCATTTCGTGACCCAGCGTGAATGCCCAAGTCTGGCCAGGGTTCAGCCCAGGATGGGGCATGAGGAATGGATCCTCAAGGCACCGGGCATGCTGTCCTTGCACCTCAATGCCTGGGCCTACGAGGGCGAGACACAGGTCGAGATCTGGGGCGATGAAGTGCCCGCCCTGGACATGGGCACCGTGGCGGCACAGTGGTTCAACGACTACCTCGCGCAGGAGCCCGCGAGCCAGGCTTGGCTCAAGCAGAACGGGCCGATGAAACTGGTTCGCACCCATCCCGATCATCTGCGCCAGTGCGATGCCCAATGGACGGGCGAGGACCGCTCGCCCGTGGGCTTTGCCGATGGTTTTGGTTTGCTGGTCACCAGTGTGGCCGCGCTGGAGGACTTCAACCGTCGCATGCAGGCAGCGGGCCATGCGGCGGTGGACATGCGTCGATTCAGACCCAATGTGGTGCTGGGTGGCTTACCACCGCACGGCGAAGATGACCTCAAGGCCTTTCACTGGACGCAGGGCGAACAGACCATGACGGTGCGACTCACCAAGCCTTGCCCGCGCTGTTCCATTCCCGAGGTGAACCCCGATACGGGCGAGCCGGGGCGGGGCGTGACCTCGGTGCTGTCGTCATACCGCAGCGACCAGCGCCTCAAAGGGGCGCTCACCTTTGGCATGAACGGCTATTGGCAAAACCCGTGGCCAGCCGATTCAGAGGACTTCCCCTTGCTCACGGTGGGCGATGTGGTGTCGCTGGACTTTGGGTTTTGAGCTTGGCCTGACGGCACGAACCTGGACACTTGGCCTGCCTTCTAGCCCCATCACTGCGAGAGATAGAATTTTTTTAGCCGGACCTTTCAGTCCCTTCTACGATCAACAGGATTTTTCATGAGCCTCAAATGCGGCATCGTGGGTCTGCCCAACGTGGGCAAGTCCACCCTCTTCAACGCCCTGACCAAGGCCGGCATTGCTGCCGAAAACTACCCCTTTTGCACCATCGAACCCAATACGGGCGTGGTCGAAGTGCCCGACCCCCGGCTCGATGAACTCGCCAAGATCGTCAAGCCCGAGCGCACCGTGCCCGCCATCGTCGAGTTCGTCGACATCGCCGGCCTGGTTGCCGGCGCGAGCCAGGGCGAAGGTTTGGGCAACCAGTTCCTCGCCCACATCCGCGAGACCGACGCCATCGTCAATGTGGTGCGCTGCTTTGAAGACCCCAACGTGATTCACGTCGCCGGTCGTGTGGACCCGATTGCGGACATCGAAGTCATCCAGACCGAGTTGTGCCTGGCCGATCTGGCCACGGTTGAAAAAAGCCAGCAACGCTATGGCAAGGCCGCCAAGAGTGGCAACGACAAAGAGGCATTGGCCATGGTGCAACTACTTGGCAAAGTGCAAGAAGTCCTCGATGCCGGAAAGCCCGTGCGAAGCCTCAGCCTGAATGAGCAAGAGCGCGTGTTGCTCAAACCCCTGTGCCTGATCACCGCCAAACAAGCCATGTTTGTGGGCAATGTGAGCGAGGACGGCTTTGAGGGCAACCCCTTGCTCGACCGACTCACGGCCTACGCCAACGAACAGCATGCGCCGGTGGTGGCCATCTGCGCCAAGATGGAGGCCGACATGGCCGACATGGATGACGAAGAGAAATCCATCTTCCTGGCCGAGATGGGTCAATCCGAGCCCGGCCTCAACCGGCTCATCCGTGCGGCCTATCGGCTGCTGGGATTGCAGACCTATTTCACTGCCGGGGTCAAAGAGGTCAGAGCCTGGACCATCCACATCGGTGACACCGCACCCAAAGCAGCGGGTGTCATCCACGGTGACTTTGAAAAGGGTTTCATCCGCGCCCAGACCATTGCCTACGCCGATTACATCCAGTGTGGCGGTGAACAGGCGGCCAAAGATGCAGGCCGTTTGCGCGCCGAGGGCAAGGAGTATGTGGTTCAGGACGGCGATGTCATGAACTTCCTCTTCTCGGGTTGAGCCTGAGCGCTTGCCAGGCGGCTGGCTTTAGCGCGCCGCGCGCAGGTTGGGCAACTCGGCGGCGTGATCCTTGGGGTCGTCCATGCGAGCCACGGCGGTTTGCAGCCGCGCAATGCCTTGGGTGATCACCTCGGGCTTGGGGTTGGCAAAGGACAGCCTCAGGGTGTTCCATTGCGGCTCATCGGCAAAGTAGACATCGCCACACACGAAGGTGACCTTCTCTTCGATCGCATAGGGCAGCAAATCCCGGCTGCTGCGCGACTCACTGAGCGCGCCCCAGATGAACATGCCACCATCGGGTTCATGGAATTCGAAGGCCTGGGGCAGTGCCAAGCGCAAGGCGCTCATCATGGCCATGGCCCGTTCCCGATAAGCCTGCACGATGCGCGGCAGGTGCTGGTTCAAGCGCCCTGAGTCCACATAGTCCGCCACTGCCACTTGCGTGATGCCAGGGTTGCTCAGGTCGTCGAGTTGCTTGGCCAGGATGGCGGCCTTGCGCATGGCGGGTGGTGCGAGCATCCAGGCCACGCGCAGGCCAGGCGCAATGATTTTTGAAAAACTGCCCAGGTGCACCACCCAGTCGCGAGCGCCGGGCACCTGATGCGCCAAAGCCGCCAGATGCGGGATGGGGTCGCCTTGCCAGCGCAGGCAGCCATAAGGGTCGTCCTCCACGATCACCATGCGATGTTCCACGGCCAAGGCCAGCAATTGCAAGCGGCGCTCCAGGCTGAGCGTGGCGCCGCTGGGGTTGGCAAAGGTGGGCACCACGTACAACAACTTGGGGCGTTGGGCTTTGGGGTCTTTGAGCCGTTCGGCCAGGGCTTCGACCACCAGACCCTGGGCATCCACGGGCATGCCTTCGACCCGTGCTTGAGCCAGGCGCAGTCGGCGCAGTGGACCGGTGTAGGTGGGTCGTTCCACCCAGGCCAGATCACCGGGCGCCATCAAGAGGCGTGTGCACAGGTCAAAGCCTTGCTGTGAGCCACCGGTGATCATCAACTCATCGGGCTCGCACGGTGTGCCCAGTTGCTGCATCCACTGTGCAATCGAGGCGCGCAGCATGGGCAAGCCGTCGCTGGGTCCGTATTGCAGGCTGGCGATGCTGTGCTGGCTCAAGGCTTTGTCCATGGAGGCGGACAAGCCGGGCACATCGAACAAATCCGAGCCGGGGTAGCCACCGGCCAGACTGATCATGCTGGGGTCGGTGAGGTATTTGCCCAGCTCGCGCACCAGGGAGTCGCCCACCTGGGTGAAGCCAGCTTGGATGGAAGGTTGGGTCATGTGAAGCTTTCTCGGGCGTGGGGACAGCGACAAGGTTCAGGGAAAGATCCAGAGCAAGGCTGAGGTCATCATGATGTAGCGCAGCAGCTTGCCAATGGCCATGTAGATCAGGCAAGGCCAAAAGGGCAGCTGGAAGTAGCCCGCCACGGCGCACAAGGGGTCGCCAATGGCCGGCAGCCACGCCAGTAAACAGGCTTTGGGTCCCAGGCGTTGCAGCCACTCGCCCGCACGCGCATGCCAGCCGGTGGGTTCGTCCTTGAAGTGACGCACCACGCGTTGGGTGGCCATGCCCATCCACCAGTCCACAGCGCCGCCCAGGGTATTGCCCACAGTGGCCACGGCGATGGTGGGCCAAAACAAATCGGGGTTGAGTTTGATCAAGCCAAAGACAGCGGGCTCTGAGCCCATTGGCAAGAGGGTGGCCGAGATGAACGACACCACAAAGACGGTGCTCAGCCCGTATTCGGGCAAAGCCAGGAGGTCAAGAAGGGCTTGCAACCATTCATTCATGTCTCAAGTGTAGCCATGGGCTTTCAATTCACTGACAAATGCAAGACCCTGCCAGCGATTTCGACACAGGACAAACACCAGTGCAAAAAACCGCTTTGGCAGGAGGGGCGTGGCTACAATCGTGCCTCTTTTTTTAGCAATCCCCCTCTTCATGCTGTTCATTGGTCCGCATCTCATTGCCAATCGCGTCTTCGTCGCGCCCATGGCAGGTGTCACCGACAGACCGTTTCGCACGCTGTGCAAACGCCTGGGTGCGGGCTATGCGGTGAGCGAGATGATCACCTCCCGGCCTGACCTGAGGGACTCGCTCAAAACCTCCAAGCGGCTCAACCATGAGGGTGAAGCGGGTCCGATTGCAGTCCAGATCGCCGGGACCGATGCCCAGATGATGGCCGATGCCGCGCGCTACAACATCGACAAGGGCGCGCAAATCATCGACATCAACATGGGTTGTCCTGCCAAGAAGGTGTGCAACAAATGGGCAGGCTCGGCCTTGATGCAGGACGAGGCGCTGGCCATTGGCATCATGCAGGCTGTGGTGGCGGCAGCCCAGCCCCATGGTGTGCCCGTCACCCTCAAGATGCGCACCGGCTGGCGTGCAGACCAGCTCAATGCCTTGCCCCTGGCCTTGGCCGCGGAGCGCAGCGGCATTCAAATGATCACCATCCACGGCAGAACCCGTGAGATGGGTTATGGCGGAGTTGCCCAACACCACACCGTGGCCGAGATCAAGTCTCGCGTGCGCGTTCCTGTGGTGGCCAATGGCGACATCGATTCACCCCAGGCCGCCGCCTGGGTGCTCAAGCAAACCGGTGTGGATGCCGTCATGATTGGACGCGCCGCGCAGGGGCGACCCTGGATCTTTCGCGAGATCCATCACTATCTTCAAACGGGAGAGCATTTGGCCCAGCCCCTGGTGGCCGAGGTCAAGCGCTTGATGTTGGAGCACATGCAGGATCACTACGGTCTGCATGGGCCGGACGTGGGTGTACGAAGTGTTCGCAAGCATTTGGGTTGGTACGTCAAGGATTTGCCAGGGGGTCTGGCCTTCCGCTCGGCGTTCAACCAGTTGAATGACGCAGAACAACAACTCAGAGCGACCACGGATTTTTGGGATCAATTGGCACAGCTGGGCGACAGACTGCCGGATCCCGTTCTCAATGCTGCGGAGACCATTCAATGAGCAAAGCTCAAATCGAACAGGCTGTCAGGGACAGCCTCTCACACTATTTCAAAGACCTCAAAGGCACTGAGCCCAGCGACTTGCATGACTTGTTCATTTCGGTGGTGGAAAAGCCCTTGCTCGACGAGGTGATGAAGCAAGCCAATGGCAACCAATCGCGTGCAGCCACTTGGCTAGGCGTCAACCGCAACACCTTGCGCAAGAAATTGCACGACCACGGTCTGATCTGACCGAGGCCATTCAAAGAAAGTCATCCATGAAAAAGAACGCGCTCTTGTCGGTGTCGGACAAGACAGGCATTGTTGAATTGGCCAAGGCCTTGCATGAATTGGGCATCGGCCTCATGTCCACCGGAGGCACTGCCAAAGCCTTGGCGCAAGCGGGCTTGCCGGTGCGCGAGATCAGCGATGTCACCGGTTTTCCCGAAATGCTCGATGGCCGGGTCAAGACGCTGCACCCCAAAGTGCATGGCGGCTTGTTGGCCAGGCGCGATGTGGACAGCCACCGCGCTTCCTTGCTCAGCCACGACATTGAGACCATCGACTTCCTCATCGTCAATTTGTACCCGTTTGAAGCGACGGTGGCCAAGCCAGGTTGCACACTGGACGAGGCGATAGAGAACATCGACATCGGTGGTCCAGCCATGGTGCGCTCTGCAGCCAAGAATTGGAAGGATGTGGCTGTGGTCACCGATCCAGCCCAGTACGCCGGCCTGGTGCAAGAACTCCAAGCCCAGGGGGCGCTGAGTGACGCCACCCGTTTTGCTCTGAGTGTGGCGGCCTTCAATCGCATCGCACAATACGACGCTGCGATTTCCAATTACCTCAGCAGCTACCAGAGCGACGGCACGCTCGCAGCCTTTCCGGGGCAGAACAACGGCAACTTTGTGAAGGTGCAGGACTTGCGTTACGGCGAGAACCCGCATCAGTACGCGGCCTTTTACCGCGACCTTCATCCCGCACCGGGTAGCCTGGTCACCGGCATGCAGCGCCAGGGCAAGGAGCTGTCCTACAACAACCTCGCCGATGCCGATGCAGCCTGGGAATGCGTCAAGTCGTTTGCCACGCCTGCCTGCGTGATCGTCAAGCACGCCAACCCCTGTGGCGTGGCCTTGGGTCAGCACGCCCTGGAGGCTTACCAAAAGGCCTTCAAGACCGATCCCACCTCGGCCTTTGGCGGCATCATTGCCTTCAACTGCCCTGTGGACCTGGCCACGGTCCAGGCCCTGATGGGGCAGTTCATGGAAGTGCTGATTGCGCCCGGCTTTGACGAAGACGCCTTGCAACTGCTCGCGACCAAGCCCAATGTGCGGGTGCTTCAAATCGGTTTGCCGCCTGGAGGCAACACACCCTGGCTGCAAGGTCGCAATGCCATCGATGTCAAGCGGGTGGGCTCAGGCTTGTTGATGCAATCGGCGGACTTGCATGTGCTGACCCTGGCCGACCTCAAGGTCGTGACGCAGCGCCAACCCACGCCCGAACAACTGCAGGACTTGCTCTTTGCCTGGACGGTGGCCACGTATGTCAAGAGCAATGCCATTGTGTTTTGCCGCGATGGCATGACCTATGGTGTGGGCGCGGGGCAGATGAGCCGATTGGATTCGGCGCGCATTGCCAGCATCAAGGCCGAGGCCGCAGGCCTGAGCCTCAAAGGCACGGTGGTGGCCAGCGACGCGTTTTTCCCGTTCAGGGATGGCTTGGATGTGGTGGCCGAGGCAGGAGCCACCTGCGTCATCCAGCCCGGTGGATCCATGCGCGATCAGGAAGTGATCGATGCGGCCAACGAACGTGGTGTGGCCATGGTCTTCAGTGGCGTGCGCCACTTCAGACACTGAGATCAGAGGCTGGCAAACGCCTTTTTGGCAGCCTCAATCGTGGCATCGATGTCGGCATCGGTGTGCGCTGCACTGACAAAGCCGGCCTCGTACAAGGCAGGGGCAATGTAAACCCCTTGATCCAGCAAGGCATGAAAGAGCGTGTTGAAGTGCGCCGAGTTGCTGGTCATCACTTGTGTGTAGTTTTGCGGCAATTGAGGCAACAGGAAAAAGCCCATCATGCCGCCTTGTGAGTCACTGCTGAACGCCACGCCCGCCTGGACAGCAGCGGCATCGAGCCCGTGCATGAGGCGTTGCGTGCGTTGGGCGAGTTGGTCAAAGAAGCCCGGCTGGGAGATCAGCTCCAGGGTGGTCAGGCCGCAGGCCGTGGCCACCGGGTTGCCCGACAAGGTGCCCGCCTGATAAACCGGACCCAGGGGAGCGAGCTTGTGCATGATGTCGCGGCGCGCACCAAAGGCGGCCAGCGGCATGCCACCACCAATGACCTTGCCCAGCACCGTGATGTCGGGCTTGAAGCCGGGGATCAGCTTGGCATATACCGATTGCGCCCCGCCCAGCGCCACACGGAACCCGGTCATGACTTCGTCAAACACCAGCAAGGCGCCGTGCTGGTCGCACAACTCGCGGCAGCGCTTCATGAACGGCACCGAAGCGCGGACAAAGTTCATATTGCCTGCAATGGGCTCGATCATGACGCACGCCAGACTTGCCCCGTGTTGCTTGAAAGCCAGCTCCAGCGCTTCAATGTCGTTGTAGGGCAGCACCATGGTGTGTTGCGCCACTTCGGCGGGCACGCCCGCGCTGGTGGGGTGACCAAAGGTCGCCAGACCCGAGCCGGCCTTGACCAGCAGGGCATCGGCATGACCGTGGTAGCAGCCCTCGAACTTGAGGATGGTGTTGCGCCCGGTATAGCCGCGTGCCAGGCGCAAGGCGCTCATGCCGGCCTCGGTGCCCGAGCTCACCAGGCGCACCATGTCCATGCTGGGCACTTGCTTCAGGATGGCCTCGGCCAGCTCGATTTCACGCTCGGTGGGGGCGCCAAATGAAAGCCCGTCCTGGGCAGCTTTGGCAACGGCTTCGAGGACTTTGGGGTGGCCATGACCCAGGATCATGGGACCCCATGAGCCGATGTAATCGATGTAGCGGCGGCCTTCGGCATCCCACATGTAAGCGCCTTGGGCACGGGCAATGAAGCGGGGTGTGCCGCCAACGGCGCGAAAGGCGCGAACGGGTGAATTGACCCCGCCAGGGATGACCTGTTGGGCGCGTTCGAACAAATGGACGTTACTGCTCATGGCTGTTGCTCAATGTTTGGAGGAAGTGGGGGGCAAGTGATCCAGGGGATTGAGACCTGGCCCTTCAGGTGGATCGTCAGAAGGGTCGTCGTGGTCATCGTCTTCATCGGCATGCGCCCAAAAAAGACGATCGGGCAACACATTGCCCATGCCAGGCCTGAACCCGTAGGCCAGGCTGCCTTGCAAAAAACTCAGGGCTTCGGCGCAGGCCGCTTCGAGGTCCGCGCCGCTGGCCAGCAAGCCTGCCAAAGCGGCGCTCACCGTGTCGCCCGCACCGGTGAAGACGGCGTCGAGGCGTTCAACCGTTTCGGTGAGCAACACCGATTGGGCATTGGCCAGTTGGTTGTCGATGCGCTGGTGGCCGTTGTTAAAGCCTGTGACCCAGACAAAGGGTACGCCTTTGTCGGCAGCGGCCTTGGCGAGGTCGCGGGCTTGCGGCGGGCGATGGAAATCCCAGTCGGGCAGCAGCCAGCTGCTCAATGCGCCATGGCTGCCCACCAGCACGGTGGTTTGGGGCAGCACCAATTCGCGAAATGCATCCAGATAGTCTTCGGCCTGGTCCACATCCCACCAGTTGAGCGAGGGCATGTAGGCCACCACCGGGGTGTCGGCATAGTCGGCGCAGATTTCAGCCACGGCACGCAGGTTCTCGGCCGTGCCGCAAAACCCCACCTTGATGACATGCACCGACACGTCTTCGAGCACTGTCACGGCTTGCTCGCGCACCACCTCCTCATCAAAGCTGATGTGATCGTGGATGTCCACGCTGTCGCGGATCCAGGTGCCGGTTGAAACCCCCAGTGCATGCACGCCCACACAGGCCAGGGTTTGGGCATCGGCCATGAGGCCACTGGCACCGCTGGGGTCGTGGCTGTTGAAGCTCAGGACATGGGGGCGTTGACCCTCATCATCGGAGGGCCAATCGTCATGGGATGCAGTGATGTCGTCCGAGGAATTCATGGGTGTCTATACAATGCGATTCATTCTATGCGAGCCTCTGCAACAGGGGCTGTCCCATTCGAACCATCAAGGAAGCATTGTGAAGACTTGGATGTGCCTGATTTGCGGCTGGATTTACGACGAGGAACAAGGCGCTCCTGACGAGGGCATTGCGCCGGGTACGCCATGGGAGCAAGTCCCCATGAACTGGACCTGTCCTGAGTGCGGTGCGCGCAAGGAAGATTTCGAGATGGTTCAGATCTGAACGTGCGATGTCGAACGAACGCACCAAATTAGAAAGGCGATTGCTGGGCAAATTCAACCGCATGGGCACCCAAGCCCTGGATGATGATGCGGTGTTGCAGTCCATACACCAGATCGCCTTGGAGTTGCTCGAGCCCCGAGTGCTTCACCTCAATGACCTCTGCAGCGAGCCTGCCCCCTGGACTGAAGACATCGCGTCGTCCATCGTGGACGAGTTGCATTCCATCGCATCGATCTCGCATGAGCAAGGCCTCTCCGGGCTTCAGGTGCTCGCAGAAGAATTGATCAACCATGTGTTGACTCTGACCGCGCAGACCGATCCCGACACCTCGCTCACCTTGTTTGGTGCGCAGGACTTGTTGCGCATGCTGCATGAGTTGGCCGTGGGCATCAACAAGCCGCCCAACCCCGAGGTCTTACTCTCCCTTCAAGGCGCCAACCGCCTTTGACTTCACCACTGCGTAGCGGGCCAAGGTTTTTTCTCTGGCCTGAGCGTGGTCCACGACGGGTTCAGGATAGTGCTCACCCAGGGTGATGCCCGCTTGCATCAGATCCAGGGGCTTGGCCAGCCAGGGTGCATGGATGGCGGCGTTGGGCAGCTGGGCCAACTCGGGCACATAGCGACGGATGAACTTGCCATCGGGATCAAATTTTTCACTTTGACTGATGGGATTGAAGATGCGGAAGTAGGGCTGGGCATCACAGCCACTGGAGCTTGCCCATTGCCAGCCGCCGTTGTTGGCAGCCAGATCAAAGTCGTTCAGGTGCACCGCAAAGTGCTGCTCGCCCCAGCGCCAATCCAGCCCCAAGTCCTTGACCATGAAGCTTGCAGCCACCATGCGCAAGCGGTTGTGCATGTAGCCCGTTTGCAGCAGCTGTCGCATGGCGGCATCCACCAGCGGATAGCCGGTTTGCCCTTCGCACCAGCGTTCAAAAAGTTGTTTGGCCTGCGGACCCTGTTCCCATTCAATCGCGTCGTAGGCGGGCTTGAAGGCATGGCCAACCACACGCGGATGGTGATGCAGGATCTGGTGATAGAAATCCCGCCAGATCAGCTCGGAGAGCCAAGTGCTCGCGCCTTCGTCGCCTTGCACATGCAAGGCATGGGCTTCCTTGACCAAGGAGCGAATGGAGACCGTACCAAAGCGCAGATGAACGCTCAGGTAACTCGGTCCCTTCACACCGGGAAAGTCGCGTGTCTCCCGATAGTGCCGCATGCGCAGCCTGAAGTCCTCCCAGGCTTGCCGGGCACCACTGGCGCCGGCCTGTATCGGGAGTTCATGCAAATTGGTGGGCTCAAAGCCCAGTGCATCCAGCGGGGGCACACCCTGCGGCCAATCCTTGGGCCATGTGGCAGGACGCGATGCAAAGGGCAGGGCGGCGTCGGGCAGTTCATGCGCCTGGGCCATGTGGGGCTGAAACAGCTTGAGCCAGGCATTCTTGTAAGGGGTGAAGACTGAAAAAGGCTGGCCCGATTGCGTCAGCACCTCGCTTCGCTCAAAGATCACATGGTCTTTGAAGGTATGAAAAGCAATGCCCAGCCTGGCCA
>RGCL01000056.1 GCA_009919175.1 Betaproteobacteria bacterium | reverse complement strand
GCATCCTGTTTGAGGACGACCACCTCATTGCCCTGGATAAACCCTCGGGGTTGGCCGTTCACGGTGGCAGCGGGATCAGCCATGGGGTGATCGAGCGGCTCAGGAGCGCCAGACCCGATGCGCCCGTGCTGGAGCTGGTCCACCGGCTGGACCGGGAAACCTCCGGGGTGTTGCTGGTGGCCAAGCGCCGAAGCGCTCTGCGCCACATCCAGGACCAGTTCAGGGGGCGGGAAACCGGGAAAACCTACCTGGCCATGGTCAAGGGGCAGTGGCCTTCCAACAAGAAGGTCATCGACATCCCGCTTTTTAAATATCAGGCGCAAACCCCGTCTGGGGAAACCGAGCGCCGGGTGCAGGTGGTCAGTGAGTCCGATCCCAGGGGTCAAAGGGCCATCAGCCTGGTGAAGGTGGCACGCCTGGTGGGGCCTCACAGCTTGCTGGAGGTGGTGATCAAAACCGGGCGCACCCACCAGATCCGGGTGCATTTGTGCAGCCAGGGGCACCCCATCCTGGGCGATGACAAGTACGGCGACTTTGCATTGAACAAGGTCTTGCAGCCCCAGGGCCTCAAGCGCATGTTCCTTCATGCCTGGAAACTCAGCCTCAAACACCCCCACACGGGTCAGGCCATGTCCCTGATTTCACCTCTGCCAGTGGATTTGCAACAATTCATCCACCATGTATCACCCGACACCCCGCCGATTTGATCTGATTGCGTTCGATTGGGATGGCACGCTGTTTGACTCCACAGCCCTGATTGTTCGATGCATCCAGGAAGCGGTGCGCGATGTCGGCGGCACAGTGCCTGATGCCCAGCAGGCTTCTTATGTGATTGGCATGGCCTTGGTGCCTGCCTTGGCCCATGCCGCTCCGGATGTGCCTGCTGAACGCTACAAGGAATTGGGTCAACGCTATCGTCACCACTATGCCCAGCACATGCACGACATCAGCCTCTTTGATGGTGTGCTGGAGATGCTGCATGAGTTGAAGGCCAGGGGCGTGTTGCTGAGCGTGGCAACCGGCAAGTCACGCCAGGGGCTCAATGAGGCCTTGCAGCATGTGGAGCTCAAGGGCTTGTTCGATGACTCTCGCACGGCCGATGAGACGGCGGGCAAGCCCAACCCCATGATGCTCCATGAGTTGATGAGTGCCTGTGGCGTCTCGCCTGCGCGCACCCTGATGATTGGCGACACCACCCATGACCTGGAGATGGCCCATCTTGCGGGCTGCCGCAGTGTGGGCGTGAGCTATGGGGCGCATGCCCACGACACCTTTGAGCGCTGGCAACCGCTCGCGGTCGCACACAGCGTGCGCGAACTGCATGACTGGTTGATCCAACATGGCTGAAGCCCAAGCCCTGTGTCGGCGTGAAGACTTGGCTGACCGAGGCTTGGCCGTGCCGTTTGATGTGAACTATGCGGGACAGACCTGTCGGGGATTTGCCATCCGCTTCCAAGGCCAGGTTTACGCCTACCTCAATCGCTGTGCCCACATCGCCATGGAAATGGATTACCAGCCCAATCGCTTTTGGGACGAAACCGGGCAGTGGCTCATGTGTGCCACCCACGGCGCGGTATACGATCCACGCACAGGTGCTTGCCAAGGCGGCCCGTGCAAAGGTGGCTTGATCCCCATCCACACCTCTGAGCGGGATGGATGGGTGTTTTGGCACACCGCTTACAACCTCAAGCCCATCGAGTTTTGACATGACCAAAGAATCCCAGCCTCCCGAATCCGAGCTGCCGCCTGCTGCCTCCACCCCGCCCACCTCAGCTACGCCAGCGGCCAAGTCAGCCACTGAGCCCCCTGCCGCAGCTGCTGCGCCCCTGGACGAAGCCTGGGCGCGCAACACACTGGAGCAGTTGGCGTTGTCCTTCTACAAGGAGCAGCGGGCGAGCCGGCGCTGGAAGATTTTTTTCAGGTCCCTGTGGGTGGCCTTGTTCATCTGGATGTTGTGGATCGCCAGCCACCCACCGGGCATGGGCAAAACCGAAGTCACACGGCCCCATACCGCGCTCATCGAGATCCATGGCGAAATTTCGGACGAGTCCCCAAGCAACGCGCGCTGGTTGATGAATTCCTTGCAGGAGGCCTTTGAGGACAAGGATGCCAAGGCCGTGGTCATGCACATCAATTCACCGGGTGGCAGCCCGGTTCAGGCCGGCCTCATCAACGACGAAATCCTGCGGCTCAAGGCCAAGCACAACAAGCCCATTTATGCCGTGTGCAGCGAGGCCTGCGCATCGGCGGCCTACTACATCGCTGTGGGGGCAGATCGCATTTACGTTGACAAGGCCAGCGTGGTGGGCAGCATCGGCGTGCTCATGGACGGCTTTGGATTCACTGGGCTGATGGACAAATTGGGCGTGGAGCGCCGCTTGCTGACCGCAGGTGAAAACAAGGGCTTGCTCGACCCCTTCACCCCTTTGGATAAAAACCAGAAGGCGCTGGCCCAGCAAATGCTCGACAACATCCATCGCCAGTTCATTGAGGTGGTCAAGGCCGGCCGGGGTGATCGCATCAAAGGTGGTCCCGAGGTGTTCAGTGGCCTGTTCTGGACGGGGGACAAAGCCATCGAGTTGGGTTTGGCTGATGCGCTGGGCTCATTGGACAGCGTGGCACGCGACGTGGTGCAAGCCGAAGAGATCATTGATTACACCCGCAGCGAAAACGTGGCCGAACGACTGGTCAAGCGATTTGGCATGTCGGTGGGTGAGGGCTTGTTCAAGTCCATGCAACAGCGCGGCCTCTTGCCCCACTGACATGGCGCCTTCGATCTGGCTGCGCATGGGTGAGCTGGCGACACCATCGAGAGGCTGAACGCCCAGCAAGCTCCCCAGGTGAGCAAGCTCAGGCAGGCCAGCGCCCCATCACAAACAACACGGCTTGTTGCTTGTCCACCGGGACAGGCGATTGCCGCCATGCCTGGATGCTCCGGGACACGATGCGCTCACTGGCTTGGGTGAGGTTGCTCGCCAGACACAAGTGGGTGTCTGATTGCAAGGTCTCGATCAGGCTCTGAAAGAGGGCTGCATTGCGATGAGGCACCTCGATGAACATCTGTGCCTGCCCTTGTTTGGCTAGCACCTCCAGACGTTGAATTGCTTTGATCCGTTCGCCCGACTCGATGGGCAAGTAGCCCCAAAAGGCAAACGATTGCCCATTCATGCCACTCGCTGCCAGGGCCAACAGGGGTGAGCTGGGTCCAACCAGGGGGATGACCTCAATGCCCAGACGATGAGCAGCGCGCACCACCGACGAGCCAGGATCGGCCACTGCGGGCATGCCGGCCTCGCTCACCAAACCCATGTCATGGCCTTGCCAGGCGGGCATCAGCAATGCGGCCACATCCGGGTCGTGCAGGTGGTCCCCTTGCTTGTGGGCTTGACGGGGCAGCTCCTGGATGGATTGAGATTGGATGGGGTGCGAGAGTGGCAGCTGCAGGTTCACACGCTTCAAAAAGGCGCGGGTGGATTTGGCGTTTTCAGCGATCCAGTGGGCCAGGCTCGCGGCGGTGCGCAGGGTCTTCAAGGGCAGGACCTCATCCAGGCTCACCTGCGCATCACTGCCCAAATCCAGCGGAACCGGGACCAGGTAGAGACGGCCTTTTGGGGTCATGCCAAGGGATCCAGGCCCGCTTCACGCAGCAAGCGGCAAGTCTGAATCAGTGGCAGACCCACCAAGGCCGTCGGGTCGTCGCTGTTCACCGAGGCCAGCAGGGCAATGCCAAGCCCTTCGCTTTTGGCGCTGCCCGCGCAATCGAGTGCAGGCTCGCGCGCGAGGTAGTGAGTGATGTCCTTGTCGGTCAACTCTCGGAACCGGACCTCGATGTTCACCAACGTGCAGCCTTGGTAGCCCACGTCCTCTCGAACCACGGCCACAGCTGTGCGAAACACCACGGCCTGCCCGCTCAAGCGCCGCAATTGGGCTTGAGCTTTGTCCAGCGTGCCGGGTTTGCCCAGGGGTTCGCCGTGCAGGTCGCAGACCTGGTCCGAGCCGATCACGCAGGCTTTGGGGTGTAGGTTCGCCACGACCTGAGCCTTGGCCAAGGCCAGTCGTCGAGCCAGTTCGGCGGGCGGCTCGCCGGGCAAAGGGGTCTCATCAACCCCAGGCGCCACGACGGTGAAGGGCAACTGCAAGCGGTGGAGCAATTCGCGCCGGTAGCTGGATGTGGAGGCGAGGATGAGAGATGGCAGAGGGGAGCTCATGCAATGATTCTCTTACACTGGATGAATGAGAAAAACACGCCCTGAGCGACTCGATGCCATGAAACTGGCCCAGGCCGGCGAGGCATTGTCGGGTCGTTATCCTGGCTCGTCCTTGACCCGGTGGGCCAACAGCGGCTTGAGCCCGGATCAGGCCTCGGAAGTGGCCTGGCAAGCCCGGTTTGAATTGAAAACCGACGCCACGAGCCGGTCCACAGCCTGGTTGCACCTCAAGGCCCAGGCGGAGTTGAAGCTGGAGTGCCAGCGGTGCTTGCAGCCCATGTCCTGGCCTCAGCAGGTGGACTGCACATACCGATTTGTCCCCACCGAGGCCTTGGCTTTGGAGCAGGACAACGAGGCCGAGGAGGATGTCCTGTCGCTGGAGCAGCCTCTGGATCTGTTGGAATTGGTGGAAGACGAGTTGATCATGGACCTGCCCATGGTCCCCATGCATGAGAAGTGTCCGGTGTCGGTCAAAACGGGCACCCAAACGCCTGATTTCACTGAAAAAGCCCATCCTTTTGCCACATTGGCGGGACTCAAGGGCCAGAAAACAGACTGAGATACAATTTGCGGTTTGTCGGATCGGTAAGCATCCCTTTTCATTTTTCTTTCTGACCACGGTCAGTCACGAGGAGCCATCATGGCTGTTCAGCAAAACAAAAAGTCGCCTTCCAAGCGCGGCATGCATCGTTCACACAACGCCCTGACCGTGCCCGGTCTGGCTGTCGAGCCCACCACGGGCGAGGTCCACTTGCGTCACCAAATCAGCCCCAACGGCTTTTACCGGGGTCGCAAGGTCCTCAAGACCAAGAACGAAGGCTGATTGCCTTGCGTCACGAGGTTTGCGTTTCGCCAGCCTCACTTTTGAATTCAGTGCCTTTGTTTATTTACAGGCTCTTCTGAATGGTCACCCTGTCAGTGGATGCCATGGGTGGGGACTTTGGACCCGAAGTCACCCTGCCTGCGTGCAAAGCCTTTTTGGACGCGCATCCCGATGCTCAACTCATGCTCTTTGGCCTCAAAGGCGCGGCCGGAACCTGGTCGCACCCTCGGGCGGTCTGGCACGATACCGAGACCGCTGTGGCCATGGACGATCCCATTGAAGTGGCTCTGAGGCGTAAAAAAGGCTCGTCCATGCGTTTGGCCATTGAGGCTGTTCGAGACGGACAGGCTCAAGCCGCTGTTTCAGCTGGCAATACCGGTGCGCTGATGGCGATTGCCCGCTACGTGCTCAAAACCCTGCCGGGCATCGACAGACCCGCCATTGCGGGGCACATGCCCAACGCCAAGCAAGGGTCCACCACGGTCTTGGACATGGGAGCCAATGTGGATTGCTCCCCAGAGCATTTGTTCCAGTTTGCTGTCATGGGTTCTGTGCTGGTGAGCGCCATGCGGGATGTCGAGTCGCCCACGGTGGGATTGCTCAACATTGGCGAAGAAGACATCAAGGGCAACGAGGTCATCAAACTCACGGGGGACATGCTCCGCCAAGCCCATCAGGTGGGGCTGCTCAACTTCCAAGGCAATGTGGAAGGCAATGACATCTTCAAAGGCACCACCGACTTGGTGGTGTGTGACGGTTTTGTAGGCAATGTCGCCCTCAAGGCCAGCGAAGGATTGGCCACCATGGTGGGGCAGTCCCTCAAGTTGGCTTTCAATCAAAATTGGTTGACGCGTTGTGTGGCTCTGCTGGCTATGATGCCTGCCAGCACGGCCTCTTGCGCCAGGTCCAGCAGCGTTTGGAAGAGGCCGCCCCGCTCATTCAAGCTTTTCACGACAGACCCTCCGTGTCTACCCCCACCACCTCATGAGTCGATACGCACGCATTGTTGGAACTGGTAGCCATTTGCCTGCGCGGCGATTGAGCAACCAGGATCTTGTTGACCAACTCGCTTCACGTGGGCTGGAGTCCTCTGACGAGTGGATTGTTGAGCGCACAGGCATCCAAGCCCGTCATTTTGTCGACGACGGCGTTCAAACCAGCGACCTCGCTTGTGCCGCCGCCCGCCAGGCCTTGGACGCTGCCGCCCTCAAGGCCAGCGAAGGATTGGCCACCATGGTGGGGCAGTCCCTCAAGTTGGCTTTCAATCAAAATTGGTTGACGCGTTGTGTGGCTCTGCTGGCCGTGGCGCTGCTTTCGATGTCCAGGCTGTATGCGCTGGCTTTGTCTATGCCATGAGCATTGCCGATGCCATGATCAGGGCTGGTAGCGCTCAAACTGCCCTGGTCATCGGTGCAGAAGTGTTTTCCCGTTTGCTTGATTTCAACGACCGGACCACCTGTGTCTTGTTTGGCGACGGCGCGGGCGCTGTAGTCCTGCAAGCCGGCGACAAGCCGGGCATCCTTGCCACCGACATCCATTCAGATGGCAAACACGTGGACATCCTGTGCGTGCCGGGTCAAATCCATGGTGGCTCAGTCACGGGCGATCCGTTTTTGCGCATGGACGGTCAGGCCGTTTTCAAATTGGCCGTTGGTGTCCTCGAGCAAACCGCCAGAGCCAGCCTGGCCAAGGCCCACCTCGGCGCTGAACAACTCGACTGGCTGGTGCCTCACCAGGCCAATGTGCGCATCATTCAAAGCACCGCTAAAAAACTGGGCATGCCCATGTCCAAAGTCATCCTCACCCTCACCGAGCAAGGCAATACGTCGGCTGCCTCCATTCCCCTGGCGCTGGACCATGGTCTTCGCCAAGGTCTGATCAAGCCTGGCCATCGCGTCATGCTCGAGGGCGTTGGGGGCGGCTTCACCTGGGGTTCGGTGCTGTTTGAGTGCGTGTGAAGGAGAAACAAGCATGACGCAACTCGCATTTGTGTTTCCCGGTCAAGGCGCTCAGTCGGTCGGGATGCTGGACGCCTGGGGAGACCACCCCGTGGTGAAGCAGACCCTGCAAGAAGCCAGCGATGCGGTGGGCGAAGACCTAGGCCGCCTCATTCATGAAGGCCCGGATGACACCTTGGCACTCACCACCAACACTCAACCCGTGATGCTGGTGGCGGGCATCGTGGCCTATCGCATGTGGCTGCACGAAGGCGGTCCCCAACCTCAGATGGCGGCCGGTCACTCGCTGGGCGAGTACTCGGCCTTGGTGGCAGCCGGTGCCTTGGCCTTTGAGGAGGCGGTTCCCCTGGTGCGCTTTCGTGCCCAGGCCATGCAAGAGGCGGTGGCCGTTGGCGTGGGTGCCATGGCGGCAGTACTGGGTTTGCCCTCGGAGCAAGTGGCCGACCTGTGTCGCCAGCACACCCAGCCCCAGGCGGTGGTTGAGGCGGTTAATTTCAACGATCCCATGCAAACTGTCATCGCTGGCCACCAAGCCGGTGTGGATGCCGCAGCTGTGGCCCTCAAGGCGGCTGGTGCCAAGCGGGTCCTGCCCTTGTCGGTTTCGGCGCCTTTCCATTCCAGCCTCATGAAGCCTGCTGCTGAGCGCCTGCGTGAGCGCCTGCAAACTGTGAAGCTGGCCAAACCTCAGTTCGCTGTCATCAACAACATCGATGCCGTGGTGCTTGACGATCCCGAAGCGATTCGCGAAGCGCTGTATCGGCAGGCCTTTGGGCCGGTGCGTTGGGTGGATGGCATGCGAGCCATGGCGCAGCGCGGCGTGACTCAGTTGATCGAATGCGGTCCCGGCAAGGTCTTGACCGGCATGGCCAAACGCATCCTGCCCGACGTGCCTGCCCATGCCGTTTTTGATCCAGCCACCCTGGCTCAGGCCAAAGCGGCCTTGATGGGAGGAACCCAGACATGAATGCCTTGAACGGCCAAATTGCCCTGGTCACGGGTGCCACACGTGGCATTGGTGCAGCCATTGCAGCCCAACTTGCCCAGGCGGGTGCCACAGTCATTGGCACGGCCACCTCCGAAACCGGTGCCCACACCATTGGCGATCACTTGTCAGCCTATGCCGGTTGCATGGGTGTGAAGCTCGATGTCAATGATGCCCAGGCCTGTGAGCAGCTGGTTGAGGACATCGTCAAGCGCCATGGAGGCCTGCATATTCTGGTCAACAACGCCGGGATCACCCGCGACACCTTGGCCATGCGCATGAAGGATGACGACTGGTCGGCGGTGATCCACACTAACCTCAGTGCGGTGTTTCGCCTGTCTCGATTGGCCATCAAGCCCATGATGAAGCAACGACTTGGCCGCATCATCAACATCACCAGCGTGGTGGGGCGTGCCGGTAATCCGGGCCAGGCCAACTACGCCGCAGCCAAGGCCGGTGTGGTGGGCATGACCCGCTCCCTGGCCAGAGAGCTGGGCAGTCGGGGCATCACCGTCAATTGTGTGTCCCCTGGATTCATTGCCACCGACATGACGGCGGTGCTGACCGAGGCCCAAAAGGAAGCCATGTTGGGACAAATCCCGCTGGGGAGTTTGGGTCAGCCCCAGGATGTTGCCCAGGCCGTGGCCTATTTGGCCCAGGCGGCCTATGTCACCGGTCAGGAATTGCATGTCAATGGCGGAATGTGGATGGGATGACGGTTCGGTCAAACCCGGATCAGCCGCTTGGCTCGCGCGGATAGAATGTCGAGTCTGTTAAACACCCTTTGGGAACACCATGAGCGATATTGAGTCACGTGTCAAAAAGATCATTGCTGAGCAACTCGGCGTGGAAGAGTCACAAGTCACCAGCGAAAAAGCCTTTGTGGCCGATCTCGGTGCCGACTCACTCGACACGGTTGAACTGGTGATGGCGCTTGAAGACGAATTCGGCATCGAAATCCCCGATGAAGATGCCGAGAAGATCACCACCGTTCAAAATGCCATCGACTACGCGTTGGCACACCAGAAGTCCTGATCTTTAGAGACCCACATGAGCCGTCGTCGCGTTGTCGTGACCGGCCTGGGATGTGTCAGCCCCGTTGGTAATACCGTTGAGGAATCGTGGGGCAATATCCTGGCAGGTCGATCTGGCATTGCCCACATCACCAAATTCGATGCCACCGATTTCGCCTGCAAGATTGCAGGCGAGGTCAAAGGCTTGAACCTCGAGACCTACATCAGCCCCAAAGAGGCCAGGACCATGGATGCTTTCATCCACTTTGGTCTGGTGGCAGCCTTGCAGGCGGTCCAGGACTCCGGGTTGCCCACCGGGGACGCCCTGAGCGACGAATTGGCCGAGCGGATTGGCTGTCTGGTGGGGTCTGGCATTGGGGGCTTGCCCCTGATCGAGGACATGCACGGCGAGCTCACGCAACGCGGTCCACGCCGAATTTCTCCCTTTTTCGTTCCCGCATCCATCATCAACATGATCTCGGGTCATGTGTCCATGCGATGCGGCTTCAAGGGGCCTAACCTTGCTGTCGTCACGGCCTGCACAACGGGCTTGCACAGCATTGGCGAGGCTTCTCGCATCATCGAATATGGCGACGCCGATGTCATGGTGGCCGGTGGCTCTGAAGCCACGGTGTCACCCTTGGGCGTGGGCGGATTTGCTGCCATGCGCGCTTTGTCAACCCGCAACGATGATCCGACCACCGCTTCGCGTCCTTTTGACAAAGACAGGGACGGTTTTGTGCTGGGCGAGGGTGCCGGGGTCATGGTGTTGGAAAGCTTGGAGCACGCTCAGGCTCGGGGCGCGCGCATTTATGCCGAGGTTTGTGGTTACGGCATGAGCGCTGACGCAGGCCACATGACAGCACCCAACATGGACGGCCCTCGCCGCGCCATGGTCAACGCCATGCGCAACGCCGGCATCCAAGCCGATCAAATCGATTACCTCAACGCCCACGGTACCTCTACGCCGCTGGGGGACGCCAATGAAACCAAGGCCATCAAAGCGGCGCTGGGTGATCATGCCAAGCGCCTGGTGGTGAGCTCCACCAAGTCCATGACCGGGCATTTGCTGGGTGGCGCTGGTGGCATTGAGAGCGTGTTCACCGTGCTGGCCTTGCATCAGCAGGTTTGCCCGCCCACCATCAACCTGCATCAACCCGACCCCGAGTGCGATCTGGATTACTGCGCCAATGAGGCCCGTCAAATGCCCATTCGCTATGCCCTGAAAAATAATTTTGGCTTTGGCGGAACCAACGGTTCCCTGGTCTTCAAGGCCTTCCATTAATCCACGAACTGCATATGGTCAGGGCGTTCCATTAAGCTTGGAGCCCTTGTTGACTGGAGGAATCAAATGCGTCCCAATTCCATGCTTGCATTGAAGGTGTGGCTGGCCTCGGGGGCCTTGGCGTTGTTTGCGTCCCTTGCTCCCCTCACTGGTCATGCCCAGTCCGCTCCCAATCCCCCATTGGTATCGGGCTTGCCCGATTTCACACGCCTGGTTGAGGTGGTTGGCCCATCGGTGGTCAACATCCGAACGGCCACCAAGGTCACGCCATCCGAGAGGTCTGATGATCCCGATGCCCAAATGCAGGAATTTTTCCGGCGTTTTTTTGGCATCCCCATTCCTCAACAGCCCGACCGCTCAGAAAGTCCACAGCCCCAGGAGCGCCCGCGAGGCATTGGCTCGGGTTTTGTAGTGACTGCCGATGGCTACATCATGACCAATGCCCATGTGGTCGATGGCGCGGATGAGTTGCTGGTGACCTTGGCCGACAAGCGCGAATTCAAAGCCAAGCTGGTGGGCCTGGACAAGCGCAGCGATGTGGCCCTGGTCAAGATCACGGCCACGGGGTTGTCAGCAGTCAAGATTGGTGACGTCTCCAAGCTCAAAGTGGGCGAGTGGGTGATGGCCATTGGCTCCCCATTTGGATTGGACAACACGGTCACTGCGGGCATTGTGAGTGCCAAGCAGCGTGACACGGGTGACTTTCTGCCTTTCATCCAGACCGATGTGGCCATCAATCCGGGCAACTCGGGTGGCCCTCTGATCAACATGCGTGGCGAAGTGGTGGGCATCAACAGCCAAATCTATTCACGCTCTGGCGGGTTCATGGGCATTTCCTTTGCCATCCCCATCGATGAGGCCATGCGCGTGAGCGACCAGCTCAAGGTCAGCGGACGTGTGCAGCGGGGCCGCATCGGGGTTCAGATCGACCAGGTTGGGCGTGACGTCGCTCAATCCCTGGGTCTGGATCGCGAGCGCGGTGTCCTCATCCGCATGGTTGAACCGGGCTCACCGGCCGAGCAGGCGGGATTGAAGGTTGGCGACATCGTGCTGAGCTTCAATGGTCAGCCCATCGAGAAAGCCAACGATTTGCCCCGCATAGTGGCCAACCTCAAGCCCGGCACAGTGGCCAGCCTGACCGTCTGGCGTCAAGGCCAGGAGCGCAAGCTCAGCATCACGGTGGCGGGCGCTCCAGCTGAGGAAACCACGGCCAGCAAAAAGCCGGCTGCTCCGGTCGAGGAGTTTGTTGCCGAGCCCTTGGGATTTGCCATAGCTTCCCTCACGCCAGAGCAATTGAAAGAGCGCAAGCTCAAGGGTGGGGTGATCATCACTTCGGTGAAGGAAGCCGCAGCCCGTGTCGGGCTCAGGCCCAACGACGTGGTGCTGGCGCTGGGCAACCTCGAAGTGCCCGATGTCAGCTCCTTCGAGCAGGCTTTCAAAAAGCTCGATTTCAAACGTCCAGTGAGCGTGCTGTTTGTCAGGGGGCAGTGGGCTCAGTACGTCGTGATTCGACCCAGTGGCAAGTTCTGATCGCCCATGAGCAAATTTTTCGATTTGGCAAGTCCCCAAGTCTTTTTGGGGATTCCCTCACCGCTAGACGGTACTTTGTGCCTGCGTGACCAGGCCATTTCATATTCAATTTTTAAATATAGAGAACGATTAAATCTATTTTCATGAATAACAAAATCCGGTTTGATCACCATGTGGGAGCAGTTGGTCAGCAATTGGCCTCACCCACACGGCTTCCACACATTGTTCAGATGGATATCCACCAAAACTGTGGATATCCTGTTGTTAACTCGCTCGTTGTCTCTCTGCAACGTGCCAAAACGGCGATTTGGGCCATGGACGGGAAAGCCAATTTCCCTAAAATGAAGCTCCAACATATCGCAGTTGCCATAGATTGTTGGTTCAGGGCGCGTCGACATCGACGCGCCCTTTTTTATCCCAACTCAATCATTTTTCAACGACTTACTGCGTGGCATTGATGAAGCACATCAGAAACTTTTCCATCATTGCCCACATCGATCACGGCAAATCCACACTGGCGGACCGGCTCATCCAGCGTTGCGGGGGCTTGAGTGACCGCGAGATGCAGGAACAAGTCCTCGACTCGATGGACATCGAGAAAGAGCGGGGGATTACCATCAAGGCGCAGACCGCTGCGCTCACTTACCGGGCCAAGGATGGGCAAACTTACCAGCTCAATCTGATCGACACGCCCGGCCATGTGGATTTTTCCTACGAAGTGAGCCGCTCACTGTCCGCTTGCGAAGGTGCCTTGCTGGTGGTCGATGCCAGCCAGGGGGTCGAAGCTCAAACCGTGGCCAATTGCTATACCGCCCTGGATCTGGGTGTCGAGGTGCTGCCGGTGCTCAACAAGATGGACCTGCCGCAGGCAGACCCAGAAACCGCCAAGTCTGAAATCGAGGACGTGATCGGCATCGATGCCAGTGAGGCCGTGCCGTGCTCGGCCAAAACCGGAATGGGGGTGGACGACATCCTCGAATTGATCGTCAACAAGGTGCCCGCGCCGCGTGGCAACCCCGATGGCCCCCTGCGCGCCATGATCATCGACAGCTGGTTCGACACCTATGTGGGCGTGGTCATGCTCGTGCGCGTGGTCGACGGCGCCCTCAACAAGGGCGACCGCATCCGCCTCATGGCCACCGACACCACTTACGAGGCAGGCCAGCTCGGGGTGTTCACACCGGCCAACGAATCCCGCGCCAGTCTCAACGCGGGCGAGGTGGGTTACATCATTGCGGGGATCAAGGAATTGAGTGCGGCCAAAGTTGGCGATACCGTCACTTCCGTCAAGTCCTCATCGGGGGCCAACATCCCCTCGGCCAGCGAGCCCTTGCCCGGCTTCAAAGAGATCAAGCCCCAAGTCTTTGCCGGCCTTTATCCCACCGAAGCCAATCAATACGATGCCCTGCGCGACAGCCTGGAAAAGCTCAAGCTCAACGATTCCTCCCTGCAGTTCGAACCCGAGGTGTCTCAAGCCCTGGGTTTTGGCTTCCGTTGCGGCTTTTTGGGCCTGTTGCACATGGAAATTGTCCAGGAGCGTCTGGAGCGCGAATTCGACCAGGACCTCATCACCACCGCCCCCAGCGTGGTCTACCAGGTCGAAAAGGCCGATGGCGAAGTAGTGCTCGTCGAAAACCCGTCCAAGATGCCTGAACAGGCGCGCATCAACGAGATCCGCGAGCCCATCGTGACCGTGCACCTGTATATGCCGCAAGAGCACGTGGGTGCGGTGATGACACTCTGCAACCAAAAGCGCGGCGTACAGATCAACATGAGCTACCACGGTCGCCAGGTCATGCTCACCTACGAGTTGCCCCTGGGCGAGATCGTGCTGGACTTCTTCGACAAGCTCAAGTCGGTGTCGCGCGGCTATGCCTCCATGGATTACGAGTTCAAGGAATACCGCGCCTCGGATGTGGTGAAGGTCGACATCCTCCTCAACGGCGACAAAGTGGACGCCCTCTCCATCATTGTTCACCGCACCCAGGCGCAGTATCGGGGCCGGGCAGTGGCTTCCAAGATGCGCGAGATCATCAGCCGCCAGATGTTTGACGTGGCCATCCAGGCTGCAATTGGCGCAAACATCATCGCGCGCGAAACTGTCAAGGCCATGCGCAAGAACGTGCTGGCAAAATGCTATGGCGGTGACATCACCCGCAAACGCAAACTGCTGGAAAAACAAAAGGCAGGCAAAAAGCGCATGAAACAAATCGGAACCGTGGAGGTGCCCCAAGAGGCCTTCCTTGCCATCTTGCAGGTAGAAGAATGATGCCCACACTCACCGCTGCGGTCCTGGCCGCTTTTGCTGCTTACGGGCTCTCTTGGTATTTTGGCTTCCACGACGGCAATTTCCCCTTGATGCTCTTGCTGGCCACCACTGTCACCGGCATCTATTGGGTGGCCGAGAAGTGGTATTTCCTGCCCAGGCGCCGTGCAGCTGCTGAGATCCTGGCCAAGCAGGCCCACGAGCAACGCGAACGCTTGCAGGCGCAAGGCATTGCCATGCCCGAGGATGATTTGGCCAAAGCCCAATCGAATGTGCTGCGTCAACCCTGGTGGCTGGACTGGACGGCAGGCCTATTCCCTGTGATTGCCGTGGTGTTCATCCTGCGGTCCTTCATTTTTGAACCCTTCAAAATTCCCTCGGGATCCATGATCCCCACCTTGATGGTGGGCGACCTCATCCTGGTCAATAAATTCCATTACGGCCTGCGTTTGCCTGTGATCAACACCAAGATCACCCGGGGCGATCCAGTTCGCCGCGGTGATGTGGTGGTGTTTCGCTTTCCGCCCAACCCCAACATCGACTACATCAAGCGCGTGATTGGGGTGCCGGGCGACACCGTGGCCTACCTGAACAAACAACTCACCATCAACGGACAGGTGGTTGCCCAGACCCAGCTCAACGACTTCTTCAATGAAGACGCCATGTCCTATGCCAAACAGTTCGAGGAAAAGCTGCCCACGGGCTCTTTTTCCAAAGAGATGACGCCCTCGCTGACCCATCGACTGCTGGTTCAGCCGCAAGCCCCGGCCTTTGTGAGCGGTGTGGCGAATTTCCCTGGCAAGGAGCTGTGCCACTACAGCGCCGAGGGGGTGACTTGTCAGGTCCCTGAGGGCCACTTTTTTGTCATGGGTGACAACCGCGACAACTCCATGGACTCGCGTTACTGGGGGTTTGTGCCTGAAAACAATGTGGTGGGCAAAGCCTTCTTTGTCTGGATGAACTTTGGCAACCTCAAACGAATCGGGAGCTTCAACTGATCATGGGTGCGCCTGGCCGATCGGATATGGCCAAGCGCGCGGGTGGTGCGCTGGACGCCCTCGATCAGTTTGAATCCCGCTTGGGGCATCGCTTCAACAATCGCCAACTCCTGGAGCGCGCGCTCACCCATCGCAGCGCATCGGCAGACCATAACGAGCGACTGGAATACCTGGGCGACTCCGTGTTGAGCCTGGTGATCTCCGAGCGCCTGTATGGCGCCATGCAGGACTTGCCCGAGGGCGAGTTGTCACGCGCCCGTGCGCACCTGGTTCAGCAGTCGTCGCTGCATGAACGTGCTGTGGCGCTGGCCTTGTCTGACGTGATCCGCCTGGGCGAGGGCGAACGAAAGACCGGGGGCGAGCATCGACCTTCCATCTTGGCCGATGCCTTCGAGGCCGTCCTGGGCGCGGTCTACCTGGATGCAGGATTTGATGCTGTGCGCCAGGTTGTCCTCACCTTGTTCGAAGGCACCGAGCTGCGACCCGAGGTCAAAGCGGCCTCCAAGGATGCCAAGACAGCCCTGCAGGAGTGGTTGCAGGCGCGCAAACTCCCCTTGCCGCATTACCGGGTGGTGGCCATCACAGGAGCTGCCCACGAACAAACCTTTGATGTGGAATGCGAGATCGAATCCATGAGCCTGTCGCGCCGCGGCATTGGCAGCTCCCGTCGCTCTGCCGAACAATCCGCAGCTGCGGCCATCTTGGAATCTCTTGAAGGACCCACCCCATGAGCGATGCTCAGCGCTGCGGCTTGATTGCCATTGTCGGCCGCCCCAATGTGGGCAAATCCACTTTGCTCAATGCGCTGGTGGGACAAAAGATCAGCATCACTTCGCGAAAGGCGCAAACCACCCGCCACCGCATCACCGGCATTCGGACCCGCGAGCAAACGCAATTCATTTTTGTGGATACGCCCGGGTTTCAGACCCGCCACAACAATGCCCTGAACCGATCCTTGAACAAAACGGTCATGGGTCTGGTGGGCGATGTGGACTTGGTGCTGTTCATGGTGCAAGCGGGTCAATTCACGCTGGCCGATGCCAAGGTCCTGTCCTTGCTCAAACCCGGCATCCCCACGGTGCTGGTGGCCAACAAACTCGATTGCATTGGCCGCAGGCAAGAGTTGGCAGGCTGGCTCAAGGACATGAGCCAGCGTCATGACTTCACCGAATGGGTGCCCATGTCTGCCAAGGATCCCAAGCATGTGGATCGGCTGCTCACGGTGTGCGAGAAGCATTTGCCAGAGCAGGCCTGGTGGTATGGGGCCGATGAGCTCACCGATCGCAGCGAGCGCTTTTTGGCCTCGGAAATCATTCGGGAAAAACTCTTTCGCCTCACGGGCGACGAGTTGCCCTACACCTCCACGGTGGTGATTGATCAATTCGAGGAAGAGCCTGGCCGCTCGGTTGAGCGCATGGTTCGCATCGCAGCGACCCTGGTGGTCGAGCGCGACAGCCACAAGGCCATGATCATTGGTGAAGGCGGTGAACGCCTCAAACGCATCGGCACCGAAGCCCGCGTGGAACTCGAAAAACTCATGGGCGCAAAAGTGTTTTTGCAGTTGTGGGTCAAAGTCAGATCGGGTTGGGCTGATGACGAGGCTCGGGTGCGCAGCTTTGGCTACGAGTAAGCCCCGCGTCAAACGCATCAGCGATGAGCCGGCCTGGGTGCTCCACGGCTACGACTGGAGCGAATCCAGCCTGATCCTGGATGTGTTCACGCGGCACCAGGGGCGTGTGGTGCTTGCAGCCAAAGGCGCCAAACGTCCCCATTCCCAATTGCGCCCCGTGTTGCTGCCTTTGCAGCCCATCAGCCTGTCTTACTCGGGGGAGGGCGAGGTCAAGAACCTGCGCGCTGCCGATTGGCAGGGTGTAGACCTCATGCCCGAGGGCGAAGCCCTCATCGCAGGCCTCTATCTCAATGAGTTGCTCATGCGCCTGCTCCCGCGTGAGGACCCCCACGAGGCCTTGTTCGATGGCTACAGTCAGACCATCCGCACACTGACCCAGTCCTCCGAGTTGCCTGTGGCGGTGATCCTGCGGGGCTTTGAGCTCATGCTCTTGCGCGCCATGGGGCACTTGCCAGAACTCGATCGCTACACCCTGACCCAACAGCCGCTTGATGGGCCAGCCTTGTTGACCGTGGAGTCGGGCTTGTTGTCTGCGCCCCAGCAAGACAAGGCCTTGCCTGCCCAAGCCTGGCTGCTTTTGCAGCAGGCCCTGGAGCGCGACTCGCCCTGGTCGGCGGTGCTCGCCGCACTGGCCACCTGGGATGCAGCCTGGCGCTCCGCCTTGCAACACCAGCTTCGCCAGGTGTTGCACTACCATTGCGGCGTTCAGCAATTGCACACCCGCCAATTGATGATGGACCTTCAAACCTTATGAGCACAGCGCTTTCGGTCAACCTCAACAAAATCGCTCTGGTTCGCAATTCGCGACCCTTGAGCCTGAACCTGCCCGATGTCACGATGTTGGGGGAAATTTGCCTGCGCGCGGGTGCCCACGGCCTCACGGTTCATCCGCGCCCGGATGAGCGGCACATCCGCGCAGATGATGTGGCGCCCCTGGCTCAGTTGGTGAGGCGTTGGCCAGGCCGCGAATACAACATCGAGGGCAACCCGTTTCACAACCTCATGGACCATGTGCGCGCCACGCGGCCTGATCAGGCCACCTTTGTGCCCGATGCCCTGGGTCAAGTCACCAGCGACCATGGCTGGGATTTGAATCATTCGGCTCAGGCCTTGGGCGAATGCATTGCCAGGGCGCGCGAATGGGGGGTGCGGGTGAGTCTTTTTGTCGATCCCGACCCATCACAAATGCCGCTGGCCAAGGCCTTGGGGGCAGACCGCGTCGAGCTCTACACCGAGCCGTATGCGCG
>RGCL01000055.1 GCA_009919175.1 Betaproteobacteria bacterium | reverse complement strand
AGGCGGCGAAAAGATATTCCGAGGACGCCTCTTCGTTCTCGGGCGGGACTTTGGGCTGGGCCGCGCCTGGCAACTTTGTGCCCGAGTTCGAGGCGGCCATGAACGAGCTCCAACCCGGTCAGGTGTCCCCGCCCGTGGCCACTGAGTTTGGCGTTCACCTCATCGAGGTGCTTCAGCGCCGCATGGTGGAGATGACGCGCGACCAGATCAAGCAGCAAATCGAAAACCAGCTGCGCGAACAAAAGGCCGGCAAGGCCACCGAAGACTGGTTGCTCAATTTGCGCGGGCGCGCTTTCATTGAAATGCGCGAACCGCCGCAATGAACGCCTCTGGGCACATTGCCCGCAAGCGCTTTGGCCAGCACTTCCTCACCGATGTGGGCGTGATCGATGCCCTGGTGCGTGGCATTGATCCGCAGCCCGACGACGCCATGGTTGAAATTGGTCCGGGCCTGTCGGCCTTGACCCAGCCCCTGCTTGAGCGTTTGCAACACCTGCATGTGATCGAAATCGATCGCGATCTGGCCGCACGCCTGCGACGCATGGCGCGCATCACGGTGCATGAGGCCGATGTGCTGACGGTGGACATCACGCAGCTCGCGCGCAGCCTGAACCTGGCCTCGCTGCGCGTGGTGGGCAACCTGCCCTACAACATCTCCACCCCCATCCTGTTTCATTTGCTCGATCATGTGGACGTGGTGCTCGATCAGCACTTCATGTTGCAAAAGGAGGTGGTGGACCGCATTGTGGCCCAACCCTCGACCGCAGCCTATGGCCGCTTGAGCGTGATGCTGCAATGGCGCTATGAAATGGACAGCATCCTGGATGTGCCCCCCGAGGCCTTTGATCCCCCACCCAAGGTCGACAGCGCCGTGGTGCGCATGCGGCCATGGGCAACGCCAGTGGCCGTGCCCCTGGCGCACTTGAGTGAGTTGGTGAAGGTGGCGTTCTCTCAGCGGCGCAAGCTCTTGCGCCACACCTTGGGGCGGTGGCTGGAGCAACGTGGTTTTGCCGGCGACTTTGATGTGCAGCGGCGCGCCGAGGAAGTCCCGGTGGCGCAATACCTCGCGCTGGCCATCCAGACGCAAAACAAAGCCCAAGCCTGATGGGCGTGCCTCGCGCCGCAGGGCGCGAAGCACAGGTGCGCGGACCGGTCAGGCGTCCAGGCGCTGTGCCAAAGCAGACTTGGCCTGGGTGAGTTCGGCAGGCAGGTGATAGGCCAGTTGCGTGAACAGCTCGTCATGGAGCTTCAACTCGGCCTGCCACGCAGCCTTGTCGATGTGGGTGACCTTGGCAAACAACTCGGCGCTGAAGCTCAAGCCCGTCCAGTTCAATTCGGCATAGGCGGGGCTCACGCCAAACACATTGTCCTGGCCCTTGGCTTTGCCTTCGATGCGGTCAATGATCCACTTGAGCACGCGCATGTTCTCGCCATAGCCCGGCCAAATGAACTTGCCGTCATCGCCTTTGAGGAACCAGTTGGTGGTGTAGATCTTGGGCAAGGTCGCGCCACTGCTTTGCAGCTTCTGGCCAAGCTCGAGCCAGTGCTGGAAGTAGTCGCTCATGTTGTAGCCCATGAAGGGCAGCATCGCGAAGGGGTCACGGCGCACCACACCTTGTTGGCCAGCGGCGGCGGCAGTGGTTTCAGAGCCCATGGTGGCGGCCATGTAAACCCCTTCGGTCCAGTTACGTGCTTCGGTCACCAGGGGCACGGTGGTGGAGCGGCGACCCCCAAAAATGAAGGCATCAATGGCCACGCCATTGGCATCGTCCCATTGCTGGTCGAGTGCGGGGTTGTTGGTGGCGGCCACGGTGAAGCGGGCGTTGGGGTGGGCTGCCTTGGCGCCGGTTTCCTTGGCCTTGGCGGGGGTCCAGTCTTTGCCCTGCCAGTCGATCAGGTGATCGGGCATGACGCCGGTGTCTTTTTCCATGCCTTCCCACCACACGTCGCCATCGTCGGTCAACGCCACGTTGGTGAAGATGACGTTCTTGTCCAGACTGGCCATGCAGTTGGGGTTGGTGTGGTGGTTGGTGCCGGGTGCCACGCCAAAGTATCCGGCCTCGGGGTTGATGGCATAGAGCTTGCCGTCGGCATGGGGTTTGATCCAGGCAATGTCGTCACCGATGGTGGTGACCTTCCAGCCCTCAAAGCCTTTGGGCGGCACCAGCATGGAGAAATTGGTTTTGCCACAGGCGCTGGGGAATGCTGCAGCGATGTGGTACTTCTTGCCCTCGGGGCTGGTCACGCCCAGGATGAGCATGTGCTCAGCCAGCCAACCCTGGTCACGGCCCATGTTGGAGGCGATGCGAAGGGCAAAACATTTTTTGCCCAGCAAGGCATTGCCACCATAGCCTGACCCATAGGACCAGATTTCACGGGTTTCGGGGTAGTGCACGATGTATTTGGTGGGGTTGCAAGGCCAGGCCACATCTTTTTGACCGGCTTGCAAGGGCGCGCCCACGGTGTGCACACAGGGCACGAACGTGCCCTCGGTGCCGAGCACGTCGTACACGGCTTTGCCCATGCGCGTCATGATGCGCATGTTGACGGCCACATAAGGGCTGTCAGAGAGCTCGACGCCAATGTGGGCGATGTGCGAGCCCAGCGGCCCCATGCTGAAGGGCACCACATACAGTGTGCGACCAGCCATGCAGCCGTCAAACAAGGGTTGCAGCGTGGCGCGCATCTGGGCGGGATCCATCCAGTTGTTGGTGGGGCCGGCATCCTCTTTCTTTTGCGAGCAGATGTAGGTGCGGTCTTCGACGCGAGCCACGTCGCTGGGATCGGACCAGGCCAGATAAGAGTTGGGGCGCTTGACGGGATTGAGCTTGCGGAAGGTGCCGCTGTCGACCAGTTGCTGGCACAGGCGGTCGTATTCGGCCTGGCTGCCATCGCACCAGTGGATGGCGGCGGGCTTGCACAAGGCAACCATATCGGCAACCCAAGCCACGAGGCGAGGGTTTTTGACGTAATCGGGCACCTTGAGGTCAAGGGCCGGGCGGGCGGCAGCATTCATGTGGGGCTCCTGGTTCAACGTTGTTTCTGGTGAGCACCCGATGGCAAAAGGGGCGCTGACCACAAACCACTTTGGGTTGGGCGAGCCAAACAAAAACCCCCTCTGGAGAAGGGGTCGCAGATTGTAAACAGATGGTCAAAGCGTTTGCCTGACACCGATCTGACCCTGGCTGGGTGGTCCATACCAGCCAGGCCCCGGATCACCACCAGATTTCAGGCGAAAAAAAGCGCCGCAAGGCGGCGCTGGGCACTGAACAAGAACAACTCAGGCCATGTAGACCGCGATGAAGGCCAGCAAAAACATCAAAACGCCACCAGCCGCGGGCAACACAATGGGCATCAGCGGCACGATGGCTTCCACTTGGTCTTCGGTCTGGTGCGAGTGTTGAGAGTCGGACATGTTGGGGCTCCTATGTGAGTGGCGCATTGTAATCAACCCCAAAGACCGAGAAATTGACCCTACTGCCCGCGCACCCGACCTGCACCCCACCAAGACCCCTCCTACAATCGGCGCGATTTCAGCGTATTTTTGTGCACACCCATGCAGGCTTATTACATCAACTTGCCTCAAGAGGCCCAGCGCCGTGATGTTTTAGAGCGCAATTTTTCCCGTTTTGCGCCTCCAGGCTGGACCTTGCATCGTGTGAGCGCGGTGAATGCCCAGGACGTTTTGACCAGTCAAGTGCCAGGGCGCATCACCGGGGTTGAAAAGGCCTGCTACTTCAGCCACGCCAAGGCCTTGGCCATGGCATGCGAGCACCCTCAGCATGCCTACATCCTGGAAGACGACGCGCATTTTGGTCCCCGCAGTTTCCAGATGATTGGCCGCGCACTCGACCAACTCGAGCGGGAGGGCAACGACTGGGACTTGCTCTACACCCAGGTCATGCCGGTGTGCCCCGAACACATGGTGGAGCTCTTGCGCATCCGAAGCCAATGTGTGCGTGAAAACCAGTTTGCTGTGGTCAACACCCGCAACATGATTCTGGCCGGAGCATGTTCCTATTTGGTCCAGGCCAAGTCCAAGCACAAGGTCCTGGGGTTTTTGCAATCGCAAAACCCCATCGACACCCCGGTGGACGCCCTGTATTGGCGGCTGGCGCGGGAAGGCCAGTTGCAAGCCCGCGTGGTGTTCCCGCTGGCCAGCTCCGTGAGCCCCGAGGCCACGGTGTCACAAATCCAGTCGTCCTCCAAGGCGCTGGCCTCCCTGATCTGGAATGCTTGGATGCGCTTGTCGGCCTATGACCGCGACCTTGATGCCATTGAACAGTCTTTGCACGGGTTGCCCCCCCTGACTGAAACCCCAGCCCAGGCTCAGGCCTTGCTCCAGCCCTTGCTTGCTCACCTTGAGCCGCAGGAGGCGCGCATCATGCAGACCCTGTTGAGCCACGTGTGCGCCAAGGACTTTCGCTCCCTCTTCACGGTGCTGCCAGAACCCAAGCCCCAGCCCGAATCCCTGCATTGAGCCCCTTTCTACAATGCATGTCATGAAACCCATGGCCTACACCCGCGCTCAAGCCTTGCCCGAGCGCTTGCGACAACGCATCCTCATCCTTGACGGCGCCATGGGCACCATGGTGCAGCGCTTTCACCTGAGCGAGGCGCAATTCAGGGGCGAGCGCTTTGCCGACTTTCACCGCGATGTCAAAGGCAACAATGAATTGCTCAACCTCACGCGCCCGGATGTGATCACCGACATCCATGAAGGCTATTTGCTGGCGGGAGCAGACCTGCTGGAGACCAACACCTTTGGTGCCACCACGGTGGCGCAGGCCGATTACGACATGGCGCATCTGGCGCGCGAGATGAATTTGCAAGCCGCCCGTTTGGCCCGGGCTGCTGCGGATCGGCACAGCACGCCGGACCACCCCCGGTTTGTGCTCGGTGCCTTGGGGCCAACACCCAAAACCGCCAGCATCAGCCCCGATGTCAACGACCCGGGTGCGCGCAATGTGGACTTTGAAACCCTCAGGGCGGCCTATCACGAGCAAGTCTTGGCGCTCATGGAAGGTGGGGTGGATGGCTTGCTGGTCGAGACCATCTTTGACACCCTCAATGCCAAGGCGGCGCTGTTTGCCATTGACGAATGCTTTGAGCAAACCGGCGAGCGCTTGCCCCTGATCATCAGTGGCACCGTCACCGATGCATCGGGGCGTTTGCTCAGCGGTCAGACGGTCACGGCTTTTTGGCACAGTGTGCGCCATGCGCAGCCCTTGGCCATTGGCCTCAACTGCGCCCTGGGTGCAGCCCTGATGAAGCCCTATATCCAGGAGCTCGCGCGTGTGGCCACCGACACCTTCATCAGCTGCTACCCGAACGCGGGCTTGCCCAACCCCATGAGCGAGACCGGCTTTGACGAAACACCGGCTGACACCAGCCGCTTGCTCGACGAATTCATGAAAGAGGGCTGGATCAACATCGTGGGGGGATGCTGCGGCACCACGCCGGAGCACATCAAGGCCATTGCCGATTGCGCTTTGCATCGACGCGCACGCGTGCGCCTGGACCCGAAGGCCTTGGCCTGAGCGGCTGGGCTCAAGCACCGGGCTGCAAGCGCAGCTCGCTCAAGAGAGCAAGGTAAAGCGCAAGGACTCATCCACATTGAAGTGGGTGAGCAGCCGATAAAAAAAGCGGTTGTAGCGGCGCTGGGCAAGCTGGCTCATGGCTACCGGCGGCCCCGATGCATTCATGCTGCGCAATTCCATGAGGGTCTGGAAATCCTCCAGGAACAACTGATGTTCCGTCTCCCACGACGAATCAAACACATCGAGGCTCAGCACCTGGGTGAGCCTGTCCATGGCCAGGGCTTCACAGGCGGCCACCATGTCCTTGAGGTTGTTGGGTTTGAGGTGCACCAGACTCAGTACCAGCGAGTGCAGGCTCAGGCGCCAGCCAAACTGAACCCGCTCCATTTCGGGATGGACCGCCGAGAGCAGGCACAGGCGATGCCAGCATTCCTGAATGGCATGCGTCAAGCCGGGAAACACGGTGCCTTCAGAGGCATCGGCCTGAGCCGTCATGTGTTTGAGCAGCAAGGCTTCGCGCGCCATGTTCAGAACTTGGAGGTTGTTCAGCGGCACAGCATCCACGAGCAAGAGCAGGGCATCGGTGATGGGGCGATCCAGGGCAATGGCCTGTGTGGCGTTGGGGCGGCTGGATTCGTACAGCTCCATCAAATCCACAAACCGAACATCCTGCCATGTCAGGCCCAGCCCCAGGCTGCGGGTGAGGTCCATCAGCATGGTGCGCCATTGATGGCGTTGCGTGACGTTGAATTTCTTGGCGGCCTCGCCATTGACCAGCACCAGGATTTGAAAGCTGGGGCGTTGCAAGCCCCAGGAGCCCACCACCACCGCCGTCATGTCCTCGCCCTGAAACGGCGCCAGATTGGACAGTTTCTTTTGAAGTTGCACAAATTGATCGCGGGCCAAGGATTGGGCGTTCACCATGAAACATCCTCAAATGAAGTCACACAACAAGCCAATGGCTGATCACCAAAGACACAAAACAACTAGGAAAACCTGTTCTAGTTAACCTTTAGTGTTCATTCTAATCGAATTGCATAGATTCAGCGGGCCTAAAATGAGCCTTGTTCCAAGGAGCGTTGCAGCCCCGCCGTCATCTGGGGTCAGGCTTGGAATGCGCACATCCTGCAACGACGCTCACCCCATGCCGGAGGTGAGCCTTGACGAACGAATCCCACCCTGACCCACGCCGCCCTGCGACCCTGCATGCGCAGCCCATGCGCCTGTCTGGCCTGGAGCCCGTGATCCTCGACAGCCAGAGCCTTTTTGTGAACATCGGTGAGCGCACCAACGTCACCGGCTCGCGCGCCTTTGCCCGCATGATCCTCAACGGCCAATATGAGGAGGCCTTGAGCGTGGCGCGTCAACAGGTCGAAAACGGCGCGCAAATCATCGACATCAACATGGACGAAGCCATGCTCGACAGCGAGGCTGCCATGGTGCGCTTTTTGAACCTGGTGGCTGCCGAGCCTGACATTGCGCGCGTGCCCATCATGGTGGACTCCTCCAAGTGGTCGGTCATCGAGGCGGGCTTGCGTTGCATTCAGGGCAAGGGCATCGTCAACTCCATCAGCCTCAAGGAAGGCGAGCAAGCGTTCAAACACCAGGCACAGCTCATCCGCCGCTATGGCGCTGCGGCCGTTGTCATGGCCTTTGACGAACAAGGCCAGGCCGACACCTATGCGCGCAAAACCGAAATTTGCCAGCGGGCCTACCGCATCCTGGTGGACGAAGTGGGCTTTGCCGCCGAGGACATCATCTTTGATCCCAACGTGTTTGCGATTGCCACGGGCATTGAGGAGCACAACAACTATGCGGTGGACTTCATTGAGGCCACGCGCTGGATCAAACAGCATTTGCAAGGCGCCAAGGTCTCCGGCGGCGTGTCCAATGTGAGCTTCTCGTTTCGCGGCAACGACCCGGTGCGCGAAGCCATCCACACGGTTTTTCTCTATCACGCCATTGCTGCGGGCATGGACATGGGCATCGTCAACGCCGGCATGATTGGTGTGTACGACGACCTCGAACCCAATTTGCGCGAGCGCGTCGAAGATGTGGTGCTCAACCGCCGCCCCGATGCCGCCGAGCGCTTGCTTGAAATCGCCGAGCAGGCCAAGGGGGCCAGCAAGGACGCCAGCACGCTGCTGGCCTGGCGCGGTAGCGCCGACGCGCCCGCAACCGTGTCGCAGCGCCTCTCGCATGCGCTGGTGCATGGCATCACCGACTTCATCACCGAGGACACCGAGGAGGCCTATCAGGCCATCAAGGCGCGTGGCGGACGAGCCCTGGAGGTGATCGAAGGTCCGCTCATGGACGGCATGAATGTGGTGGGCGACTTGTTTGGCCAGGGCAAGATGTTCCTGCCCCAGGTCGTCAAAAGCGCGCGCGTGATGAAGCAAGCCGTGGCGCACCTGGTGCCCTACATCGAGGCGGAGAAGCTGGCCTTGGCGGCTGCGGGCGGCGACGTGCGCAGCAAGGGCAAGATCATCATGGCCACGGTCAAGGGCGATGTGCACGACATCGGCAAGAACATCGTCACCGTGGTGCTGCAGTGCAACAACTTTGAAGTGGTCAACATGGGCGTGATGGTCCCTTGTCACGACATCCTCGCGCGCGCCAAGGTCGAAGGCGCAGACATCATTGGCCTCTCGGGCCTCATCACCCCCAGCCTGGAAGAGATGCAAATCGTAGCGGCCGAAATGCAAAAAGACGACCACTTCCGCCTGCGCAAAATCCCCTTGATGATTGGCGGCGCGACCACCAGCCGCGTTCACACCGCCGTGAAAATTTCGCCGCACTACGAAGGCCCGGTGATCTATGTGCCCGACGCATCGCGTGCTGTGGGCGTCGCGCAAAACCTCCTGAGTGACCAGGCCACCCAGTACATCGCCGAGCTCAATGCCGACTATGTGCGCGTGCGCGAGCAGCACGCCAACAAGCGCACCACACCGTTGGTCAGTTTGCAGGCTGCGCGCGCCAATGCAGCGGTGGTGCCGCACGACAACTTGCCCAAACCCAAGTTTTTGGGGCGGCGCGTGTTGAAGAACTTTGACCTCCATGAGCTTGCCGCGCACATCGATTGGGGGCCTTTCTTTCAGACCTGGGATTTGGCCGGCCCCTTTCCCCAAATCCTCAAAGACCCCGTGGTCGGTGAAGAAGCTGTGCGTGTGTTCAGCGATGGCAAGCGCATGCTCAAGCGATTGATGGAAGGTCGCTGGTTGCAGCCGCAAGGGGTGGTGGCCTTTCATCCCGCCAACCGCGTGGGCGACGACATCGTGCTGTGGACCGATGAGCGCCGCCAAGTGCCACTGATGGTGTGGCGAGGCCTGCGCCAGCAAACCGACAAGCCCGTCATCGACGGTGTGAAGCGCCCCAATCGATGCCTGTCGGACTTTGTGGCGCCGGTGGGTCTGCCCGACCATGTGGGTTTGTTTGCCGTGACCGCAGGTCGCGAAGTCGATGCCAAGGCTCAGCAATTCCTTGACGATCACGATGACTACAGTGCCATCATGCTCAAGGCCCTGGCCGATCGCCTCGCCGAGGCCTTTGCAGAGGTCTTGCACTGGCGCGTGCGAACCGACTTGTGGGGCTACGCCCCCAACGAAGCGCTGAGTGTGGAAGAGATGATTGCCGAGAAGTACCAAGGCATTCGTCCTGCCCCCGGTTACCCGGCTTGCCCGGATCACCGCGTCAAGTCCGACATGTTCCGCGTGCTGGGCTGCGACGAAATCGGCATGAGCCTGACCGAACATTGGGCCATGTTGCCCGCTTCGAGCGTGAGCGGCTTTTATCTGCACCATGCACAATCGTGCTACTTCAATGTGGGCTCGGTGGGCGATGACCAATTGCAAGACCTGGCTGAGCGCGAAGGCGTCGAGCTGTCTGACTTGCAGCGCTCCTTGGCCGGATTGAAAGCCTGAGATCCCCTTCCATCCACTCCCAGAGGACACCATGCACGCGAGGAATTTTTCGGCCTGGATCGCAGCCACCCTGATCACGCTCAACGCGCTGGCGCAAACCCCTCCCGCCCCACCCGTGAGCCCCAACCCCGCATCGCCTGCGAACCTGAGCAGCCCGGTGGGCTTGTGGAAAACCATTGACGACAAAACAGGGCAGCCCCGATCTGTGGTGCGCATCGAGGCCAATGGCCAGGAGCTGGTGGGCTTCATTCATCAGCGACTGGACCCCAAAGCCAAGCCCGATGCCGTGTGTTCATCCTGTCCGGGGGATCGCCTCAATCAGCCCATTCAGGGCTTGAACATCATCCGCGGCCTCAAGGCCAACCCCAAGGAAACCAACACCTGGGAAGGCGGGACCATCCTGGACCCAGAAAATGGCTCCGACTACCGGCTTCGCATCAAGCTGATTGAAGGCGGCCACAAGCTGGAACTTCGCGGTTATGTGGGCACGCCCTTGCTGGGGCGCACACAAGTCTGGTTGCGCCAGGAGCCCTGAACCGCCTTGCCGGGTGGTGTGGCCGTCGCGTCTCAAATCCGCATGCGGTATTGCAAGGCCTCGGCCATGTGGGCGCGCTCAATGGTGCTGGCCTGCGCCAAGTCGGCAATCGTTTGCGCCACACGCAAGCTGCGGTGAACCGACCGAGCTGACCACGCCAGCCGTTCGCAGGCTTGCATGAGCAGGTTGCGCGCTTCGTCCGCCACGCGCAACTGGTCCAGTTCGTTCACGCTCAGGGCGCGATTGGGCTTGCCCTGGCGCGCGATGGCACGTGCCAGCGCCGCCTGCGTGCGCTCTTGCACCACCTGGCTGGATTCACCTTCAGGGGCTTGCCACACCGACTGTGGAGACTGCGTGGGCACTGTCACATGCAAGTCGATGCGGTCCAGCAGCGGGCCACTCACCCGCCCTTGATAGCGCTGGATTTGATCGGGCGTGCACACACAGGCGCGTGCTGAGCCCAGGTGCCCACAAGGGCAGGGGTTCATGGCCGCCACCAGCACAAAGTTCGCGGGGAATTCGGTGTGGTGCCTTGCCCTGGACAAGGTGATGCGACCACTCTCTAGCGGTTCGCGCAGGGCTTCCAGTGCGGGGCGGTGGAACTCGGGCAGTTCATCAAGGAACAACACCCCTTCGTGTGCGAGCGAGGCTTCGCCGGGGCGCGGCGGCACACCGCCACCCACCAGCGCCACGGCCGTGGCCGAGTGATGCGGGTTGCGAAAAGCGCGCCGGCCCCAATCACTCAGCTGGAAGTGGCCGTTCAAACTCAGCATGGCGGCGCTGGCCAAGGCCTCTTCGGTCTGCATGGGGGGCAGGATGCTCACCAGTCGCTCGGCCAGCAAGGTCTTGCCCGAGCCTGGTGGCCCTTGCAGCAAGACGCTGTGCCGACCGGCCGCAGCCACTTCCAGTGCCCGCTTGGCCCCCAGCTGACCTTTGACCTGCGACCAGTCCTTGTCGGTGAGTTGGGGCTGGTGCACCAGGCTTGGGGTGTCAAGTCGCACCCAGGCCTGGGGGTCGTCCAGGGGCTCGCCACGTAAATGCGCCACCACATCGCGCAAGTGCCGCGCGCGCCAGACCGGGGGTCCGGGCACGCAAGCGGCCTCCTCGGCGCTGGTGGGCGGCAAGACCCAGGACTCGGCTTGCCCCTGGTGTGCGGCATGCAAACGCATGGCCAAGGCCCCCCGGATGGGGCTCAGGTCTCCAGCGAGCGACAAGGCCCCCATGAACGCTTTGCCCTCCAGGGCGTGCGGCGGCAGTTGGCCACTGGCAGCCAGCAAACCCAAGGCCATGGGCAAATCAAAGCAGCCCGAGTCCTTGGGCAAATCAGCGGGTGCCAGGTTGACGGTGATGCGCTGGTTGTTGGGGAAGTCAAACCCCGATTGCTGGATCGCGCACCGCACGCGCTCACGCGCTTCTTTGACAGCCCCTTGCGCTAGACCCACCAGCGTGAAGCTGGGCAAGCCATTGGCTAGGTGCACCTCCACCTCAATGGGCCAACTCTTGAGGCCCAAAAGCGCCCGACTTTTTACCGTTGCCATGCCCATCAGGTGTTGCTCCAGACCCGTCCATGAATGGTCCAAGAGTCTGGGTCCTGCCCTCCTGGGCGGGTGAAAGTTCGACTCAGTTTGGGGCAACAGTGGTATGCGCGCACCATTTGCGTGCAAACCGCCTGTGTACCTTTGGATTCAAGCGCCCCAAATCCATGCATCAAAAGCACGTCGACAAGGGTTTACCCAGGAAAACCAGCTGGCATAAACCGTGCATAAGGGTTGAGTCTCATTTCCCCTTCAAAGGATTCCACATGAAAAAAATTCAATTCAAACTTCTCGCCGCTGCTGCTTTGGCCGTTTGCTCGTTTCAGGTTCTGGCCCAGGACAAGCCGGCTGACCCGCCTGCTTCGCCCGTCAGCTACAACCTGGGCGTGGTGACCGAGTACCGTTACCGTGGCTTGGCCCAATCGAGCTTCAAGCCGGCTTTGCAAGGCGGTGTGGACTACACCTCGCCCAGCGGTTTTTATATGGGCACTTGGATCTCCACCATCGACTGGATCAAGGACGATGGCAAAAAGCACACCCCGGCGGGTGTGACCACGGTGACCGACACGGGTTCAACCAACCTGGAAATTGACCTGTATGGCGGCTACAAGGGCGCGCTCTCCAACGGCGGCGCTTTCGACGTGGGTGTGTTGCAGTACTACTACCCCAGCAACCAATACAGCAAGCTCGGATCGGCCAACGCCAACGCCAACACCTTCGAAATCTATGGCGCCATCACTGCAGGCCCCATCACGGTCAAGTATTCACGCAGCCTCTCCAACCTGTTTGGCCTGGCCAACAGCAAGGGCAGCGGCTACCTGGATTTGAGCGCCACGTTTGACCTTGGCAATGGCTTCTCACTCGTGCCCCATGTCGGCCGCCAGAACATCAGCGGTGCGGCCAACAGCGTGTATTCCTACACCGACTGGTCGATCACGGTCAACAAAGACCTGGGCAATGGCCTGAGCGCCAGCCTGATGGCCGTGCAAACCACCAATCAGAACAACTGGCTTTCTTCCGACGACCTGAACAACAAGTCCAAAGGCAAGGGCGCCTTGGTTGCTGGTCTCAAGTACGCGTTCTGAACTCAGGAGAGACACATGAAATTTGTCACCGCCATCATCAAGCCCTTCAAGCTCGACGAGGTCCGCGAAGCCCTCTCCTCGATTGGTGTGCAGGGCATCACGGTCACCGAAGTCAAAGGCTTTGGCCGTCAGAAAGGTCACACCGAGTTGTATCGCGGTGCGGAATACGTGGTTGATTTCCTGCCCAAGGTCAAGATCGAGGCCGCGATCGACTCGGCCTTGTTGGACCAGGTCATTGAAGCCATCGAAAAAGCAGCCCGCACCGGCAAGATCGGCGACGGAAAAATTTTCGTTCAGGACATCGAGCAAGTGGTTCGCATCCGCACCGGCGAGTCCGGCAAGGCAGCCCTGTGATCACCCACCTCAGTCAACGATTGCAAGAAAGAGCGTCATCATGAAATCCCTCCTCCTCTCCCTCTCGCTGTGCCTGGGGCTATGGATGGGCGCTGCAGCCCAGGCCGCAGATGCCCCCGCCGCCCCTGCGGCCAGCGCAACAGCCTCCACCGCTGCGCCTGCGGCCACGCCCGCGGCTGCACCTGCACCCGCTGCTGCGCCTGCTGCTGCCGATGCCCCTGCCGCCGCTGCCACGCCGCCCAAGCCCAACAAGGGCGACACCGCCTGGATGACGGTGGCCACCCTGTTGGTCATCCTCATGACCTTGCCAGGTTTGGCCCTCTTCTACGGTGGCTTGGTGCGTTCCAAGAACATGCTGTCTGTGCTGATGCAGGTGTTTGTGGTGTCGTCGATGATCTACGTCCTGTGGGTCATCTATGGCTATACCGTGGCCTTCACGGGCAACAACCCCTTCTTTGGCGGCTTTGAGAAGCTGTTCTTCAAGGGCATCACGGTCGACAGCGCTGCTGCAACCTTCAGCAAGCTCGTCTACATCCCCGAGCTCACCTTTGCCTCCTTCCAGGCCACGTTCGCGGCCATCACCTGTGCGCTGATCGTGGGCGCGTTTGCCGAGCGCATCCGCTTCTCTGCCGTGCTCTTGTTCTGTGCCCTGTGGTTCACCTTCAGCTACTTGCCCATTGCCCACATGGTTTGGTATTGGGACGGCCCAGACGCCATCTTTGATGAGGCCTCCAAAAAGACGGTGGAAGCTGCGGCTGGCTACCTCTGGGCCAAGGGCGCGCTGGACTTCGCAGGAGGCACGGTGGTGCACATCAACGCCGCTGTGGCTGGTCTGGTGGGCGCATTCCTGGTGGGCAAGCGCATCGGTTTTGGCAAGGAATCCATGCCGCCTCACAACCTCGTCTTCACCATGGCTGGCGCTTCGCTGCTGTGGGTGGGCTGGTTTGGTTTCAACGCAGGCTCCAACCTGGAAGCCAACGGCATCACGGCCCTGGCCTTCGTCAACACCCTGGTTGCCACGGCAGCGGCCACTTTGAGCTGGAGCGCCACCGAAGCCACGTTCAGGGGCAAAGCGTCCATGCTGGGTGCGGCCTCTGGCGCGGTGGCAGGTCTGGTGGCCGTCACCCCGGCATGCGGATTCGTTGGCCCCATGGGTGCCATCGTGATCGGATTGCTGGCTGGCGTGCTGTGCTTCTGGGGTGTGTCCGGCCTCAAGCGCTTGCTTGGCGCTGATGACTCGCTCGATGTGTTTGGCGTTCACGGCGTGGGCGGCATCCTGGGCGCATTGCTCACCGGTGTGTTTGCCTCGCCGTCGCTGGGTGGTGCGGGCATCTATGACTACATCAAAGACGCCGCCTCTGCCGACTACAGCATTGCCGATCAGGTGTGGATCCAGGCGCAAGCCGTGCTGATCACCATCGTGTGGTCAGCTGTGGTCTCCTTCATCGCCTACAAGATCACCGACATGGTTGTTGGACTGCGCGTCGCCGAAGAAGAAGAGCGCGAAGGCCTGGACATTTCCTCTCACGGAGAGTCGGCTTACAACCGTTGATCGTTCTCTTGGAATCCTTGGTTGGCCCACCCATGCGGTGGGCCTTTTTTTGCTCAGAAACTGAACTTGGTCCCCAGGGTCCAAATGGATTGGCCGCCTTGACGGGAAGCGCTGGCATCGATTTGCCACTGGTCGCTCAAGGCTTTGCGAATGCCAGCCCCAAACGAGGGCATGGTTCCTTGCTGCGAAATCCACTGCACATGGGGCACAAACGAAAAGCCAGAGAACTCCAGTGCCATGGCCAGCAAGGGTTTGCTGGCGGTGGAAAAGTCATGGCTTGCGCCCAGGTTGGTGTGCCAGGACCCCCAGGACTGATTGCAAGTATTGATCAGCCAGCCATAACGAGCGCCAGCCAGTGCATGATTGCGACGGGTGATCCCGTAAGTGGCTGCCTGGTTGCAGCCGTCTTCTTTGGAGGGGGTGATCAACCCTTTGAGTTGAAGAGTTTGCGCCACATCTTGCGAGGAGTTGTCCGTGTTGCGCACATAAGCCACCTCAAAGCCGTCGATGGGCGCAAAAGCAGGGGCAATCGTCCAATTGCGGGAGCCGTCACCGGCGCGCGTTTGCCACAGCTCCACATGACCGTGGCCTTTGGCATTGACGCCCGCATCATCGACGTCGAGTGGGCGGCCTGCCCAGGCGTTGAGCCCAAGGCTGGCAGTGATCAGGCCAGCCCACATGGCGGCGCGTGACAGTTTGAAAGTGGATGTCATGGGAAGAGGCTCCATCAAGTTACAACCCGCACATGCTAACCAAGCTGCCTTGGTCCAGACTGAATGCTTGCCGTCAGCGGTCACAATCGGGTCAGGAGAACCCCATGAACTCAGCATTGAAGATCAAAAGTGGCGCATGGCAATGCGAGGTGGCGCCAGCATTGGGTGGCTGTCTGGCCGGACTGTGGTTTGACGGCAAACCCGTGCTGCGCTCGCCCGGTGCGCAAGCCCTGACCTCGGCCAGGCAATCGGGCTGCTACGTGCTGGTGCCTTTTTCCAACCGATTGAGCCAGGCCGTGTTGCAGTGGCAAGGCACCAGCCACCCGCTGGTCAAGAACAACGGCACCGAAGCCCATGCCATCCACGGCATTGGCTGGCAGCGCTCCTGGGCGGTGCTGGACCAGGATGAGTCCAGCGTGCTGATGAGCCACGAGCACCGCCGCGAGCCCGGCTGGCCATTTGCCTACGATGCCTCGCAAACCATCCAGCTGCGCCCCGAGGGATTGAGCATGACCTTGTCCATCACCAACCAGGATGACAAAGCGGCGCCTGTGGGTCTGGGCTGGCACCCGTTTTTTGTCAAACAACCCGGTATGCAGCTGCGCTTTTCAGCCCGCCACCGCTGGGAGATGGGAGAAGACAAACTCCCCACGCGGGCCTTGCCGCATGCCGGGCTCCATGCGCCGGTGGACACGCTGGACATGGACCACTGCTTTGACGGTTGGTCGGGGGAGGCAGAGCTCAGTTGGCCGGCTGGGCAATGGTCCATCAGCTCCAGCCTGAGGCACCTGGTGGTTTTCACCCGCCCTGACCGCGACGATGTGGCGGTGGAGCCCGTGAGCCATGTCAACAATGCGCTCAACCTGCTTGCCCAGCACAAGGGTTTGGAGCCTGAGGACTTGGGTGTGCGGGTGCTCGCGCCCGGCGAGTCCATGAGCGCGCACTGGAGTCTTCAGCGTCGGGTCTGAGGCAGGCCCACGCTGGGTGGGGTGGCTTAGAACGGGATGTCGTCGTCCATGTCGTCAAAGCCCGACTTGGCCGGGGCAGCGGGGCGCGATGCGCCACCCGAACCGCCGCTGGCTGCAGGCTTGGCCGGGCGGCTGTAGGCACCTTCACCGCCACCACCGCCTTCACCCCCCATGCCCTGACGGCTGCCCAGCATTTGCATGGTGTCGCCCCGGATGTCGGTGGCGTACTTCTCGATGCCGTCTTTGTCGGTGTACTTGCGGGTTCTCAGGGAGCCCTCGACATACACCTGTGAGCCCTTCTTGAGGTATTGCCCGGCGATTTCAGCCAGCTTGCCAAAGAAACTGATGCGATGCCATTCGGTGGCCTCTTTGGTTTCCCCGGTTTGCTTGTCCTTGTAGCGGTCGGTGGTGGCCACGCGGATGCTGGTCACGGCATCGCCCGAGGGCAGGTAGCGGGTTTCGGGGTCGGCTCCCAGGTTGCCGACGATGATCACTTTGTTAACGGATGCCATGCATGCCTCGCGCAGATGGGTTGAAAGAAAAAATTGAAAACGGTGTTTTCGCGATTATGCGGGGTTGGACGTAGCCGCTGTGTGCCCCAGCCCAGGTGGCCTTGGTGACTCATTGCCGCGCATTCGGTGCGCCGGGTACCTGAGGCATGCCCCTGGCCACCCACCACCACACCAGCAACAAGCCGGCATTGACGGCAAACAGCCAGCGATGCCCCAAGGCCTGGACCATCCAGCCGCCCAGGGCGCCGCCCGTGAAGATGCCCAACGACTGCAAGGTGTTGTAGATGCCCAGGGTGGCGCCACGCGCATGCGGTGGTGCCCAGCGCGAGGCCAGGCTGGGCTGGGTGGCTTCGAGCACGTTGAAGCCGCAGAAAAACACCAGCAGCAACACCCCCATGGCCCAGGCATTGAGCAGGCCATGGTCGTTGTGCGCCAGCTCGGACCAGGCCAGCTCCACCGCCAGCACCAGCACGATGCTCCACAGAAAAACGGGTTTGAGCAGGCCGCGCCGCTCCAGCTTGAACAGCCCTGCGCCCATGGCGGCAAACGAAAGCAAGACCGCAGGCAGGTACACCCAGGCTTGGTCGCGTGCGGACACGCCCGCTTGCAGCAGCAAGCCGGGCAAAGCCACCCAGGTGGCGATTTGCACCGCATACAAAATGAACACGCCCACATTGAGGCGCAACAGATCGGGCTTTCTGAACAGCGTCATGAAGCGGGGGCTGCCCGAGTCCTCGCTCACATGCAGGGCAGGTTCTTCGGGGGTGATGCGCCAGATCACCCACATGGCCAACAAGGCCAGGACGGCCGTCACGCCAAAAATCAGCCGCAAACCGCCTTGCGCAGCCAGCAGCGGTCCCACCACCAGCGACAGGGCAAACGACAGACCAATGCTGGCACCAATGAGGGCCATGCCCTTGGTGCGGACCACATCGCGGGTTTGGTCGGCGAGCAAGGCCGTGACCGCTGCCGAAATCGCACCGCCCCCCTGCAAGGCGCGACCCAGCCCCAGCATCCAGACGCTGTCGGCCAAGAACCCCACCACGCTGCCCAGGGCAAACAGGCTCAGACCCAGCACGATCACGCGTTTGCGCCCCCAGCGGTCGGCGGCCAGGCCAAAGGGGATTTGCAGCGCCGCCTGCACCAGGCCATACGCCCCCAGTGCAACGCCCACAGCGGTGCTCGATTCGCCGCCGGGGTAATGGCGCGCCTCCAGCGCAAACACGGGCAAAACCATGAACAGACCCAGCATGCGAAAGGCGTAAATCAATGCCAGCGACACG
>RGCL01000054.1 GCA_009919175.1 Betaproteobacteria bacterium | reverse complement strand
ATAAATGTCTTAAAAAGTATGTATTTAATGGGGTCCAGAAATTGCTTGCCTGGTTCACAGGCGGTTTTCCGACATGTCTTTGGCCATGGAGCCCTCATGAAAGACTTTGACATCCATATGTTTCAGCAAAGACTGGCAACGGTTCAGGGTCGAGCTCCCTCTGCGCAGCTGCAAGCAAGCTCGGCAACGGAGTCGAATGTCAAAGCGACGGATGCATCCTTCTCTCGACTCATGCAAGCCGAGGCCAACAGGGGCTCTCGCATTGCAGTTGAAAAGGGCGACACGCTCATCAGCATGACCAAGCGCTTCATGCGTGCTCAGCAGCTCAACCCCTCAGATGCCGATCTCTACAAATTCAGCATGGAAGTGGCCAGGCACAACCGCTTGTCCAACCCCAACCTCATTCGTGCTGGGCAGGTGCTTGATTTTTCATCGCTGTCTGGCTCTACCTTGTCATCCACCCAGCCTCGCGCCTCTGAAAGTTTGCCACCCCCATCTGGGTTGCCCCCTCAGGGGCTCAAGTTGGTGGTGGTGGGCGATAGCATTGCAGTGGGCATTGGTGGCGCCTTGCTCAAGCAAAGTGGCGTCAAACCCGAATTCTCAGAGGGTAGAAAATTTTTGAAACAGGTGAGTGATCAATATGTGGTGGATGCCACGGGTGGGCACAGCAGCCCCCAGATCCTCAAAAAACTATCGGCCAATCCCTTGGTCAAACACGCGGATGTGGCCATTCTTTCTGTGGGGACCAATGATTGGGTCAACAGCTCGGTCAATGCGTACTACACCCCAGAGCGGATCACGTCCAACCTCCAAAAAATTCGAGCCGAGGTCAATGCCAAGGAACATGTGTGGGTCTTGCCCTACGATGAACAGGCCAAGGCCTTGGTGCTCAAGGTGGCGCAAGAGCACGGCGACAAAACCCTGGATCTTGGCTCCTTTCAAAAAGCCGATCGCTACCATCCCCGCAATTACGCCGACATTGCAAAAAGCCTGACCCAGTCCTTGAATACCGCCAGCTCCCTGGAGCGCAGCGCCGCCATGAGTGTCAGCCAAGAGTCACCTGCAAGTACGCCCATTCAGTGGGTGTCGACCCAAAGCGCCCTCATGTCAAGGCCGCAACCCCTTTTGAAATAAAGCCAGTCTCCTGGACAATGGCCCAAACTTGTGGGAGTGGTCAACATGGGCATTTGGATTGAATTGGGCGTGTTTGCTTTGGCCTTCGCCTACCTGAGGGGTTCCCAATTCAGGCAGGTTCTTGCTGAGCATCCACGCTTTGAGCTTTTGAGTCTGTTCCTCAATGGACGACTGGGTCGTCCAACCACTGAAGCGGATGGCTGCCATGGCATGCGGCTCAACTTGGCGCAAACCCACCTCGGGTCGATTCGGTCTGGGCAAGGTTTGCGGGGTTTCCTGGCTGGGCATCACAAAGTGAAGACGCCAGCTGCCATCAGCTTTGGGCTCAACCGTGACCGGCGCTGTCATGGCAATTTTTTTACTCTCGCCATCTGGCATGGCATTGTTGCCAAAGATGAAATTGGCGACGCGCCTGAACCCCGTTCGGCTGGCTGCATCAAAATCGCCTTGCACCTCGGTCTCTGCCACCGTGAAGCCGGCGTAGTGCCTGAGTTCAAAGGGCTTGTCCTCGATGAGAACTTCAAAGCGGGGTTCTTCAATGGCCATGACCACTCCAGAAAAAAACAAGGCACCCAGCAGCACCCACAGCGATGATTTAAATCCGTGCGAAGTATTCACGACGATCGAACTCCTGAGCATCCTCTGCCGTGCTGTGGCGCACATGCTCAGCCCGTTTGATGCGCGCATAGTATCGGATGAAGTCTGAACCCAAGCCCTGGTTCATGGCGGTGTCAACTTCCAGGGCATCCAGTGCCTGGGCCAAGGTGGTGGGGATGGTGGGCTGCGACCCGTCGCCCGCATCGTAGGGCGCCAGAGTGGCTGGAGGCGGACTGAGGCCTTGATCCATGCCCGACAGACCCGCGTGAATTTGCGAAGCAAAATACAAATAGGGGTTGGCTGCGGGCTCCCCGAGGCGATTTTCAATGCGAGTGGCTTCATGCCCACCTGGACCGATGACCCTGAGCATGGCACCCCGATTGTCTTGACCCCAGGAGATGTATTGCGGTGCCAAGGCATTGGGTCTGAACCGACCAAAGGCATTGGCCGTGGGTGCACACAGGGCCGTCATGCCCCGGCCATGTGCAATCAAGCCGCCCAGGTAATGGTTGCCCAGCTCACTGAGGTGTGATGCCGGTGTGTGTGCGTCAACCTCCTTGGGGAATGCGCTGCGCTGAAATGCATTTCGCCCTGTGGTCATGTCTTTGAGGGACTGGTGCAAATGCCAGCCGCTGGACATGATGTTGGGGAAAGGCGGGCGACACATGAAGGTGGCGTGGTAACCCTTTCGCCACAGCGCTTGCCGCACTGCGCTGCGAAACAGGACCAGGTTGTCTGCGGCAGTCAAGGCATCGGTGACCTCGAAGACGGCCTCGACCTGACTTGGACCCAGCTCAATTTCCAAGGAGCTCAAGGGCAAGCCCAGTGATTGCGCCGTGGCCTGAACGATGCGAAGCGGCTCTTCGGATCGATCAAACCAGGCCTCGGACAACAGGTTATAGCCCGGATGGATGAGTTGCACAGAGGGAGCGGGCGGTGGCCACGCCGATTGCATGGGGTCGATGGAAGGGTCCTGTGCCGATGCCCCCAGCTTGTAAATGTGGAATTCCAGTTCCAGGCCGCACATCATCTGCAAATTCCTGGCCGCCAATTGATCCAGAGCACGGAGCAATTGTGTGCGCGTGTCGTAGGGCACACTCGCGCCATCCTGGAAGCGAGGCTGGCACTGCACCCATCCCGTGGCATGAGCCCAGGGCAAGGTGTTCCAGGTGCAAGCAATGGGATGCAATTGCAAGTTGTTGGCATAGCCAAAGCCTGGCAACTCGGATTGAATGCCAGGCTCAAAGACCTTGAAGGCCGTTCGGTCCGAGGTGTCCTTGAGCATGAGGGTGCTCACCATGCTCACCCCTTGCTCCAAGGCTTGGATGGCCGCCGGCGCAGTCAGTGTTTTGCCGCGCAGCATCCCATGGACATCGCACCAGGAGAAGCGGACCAGTTCCACCTGGCTTTGACGAATGGCTTGGGCAAGCTCAACCAGATCGCTGGGACGGGCGCTGGTCATGAGGGCATGGCCTCCTGGGCTTTTCGCCAGGGTGCTGCGGCCTTTTTGGCTTTGACCTCGCCTTGCCACCAGTTTTCCCAATCCTTGGCGGGCGCAATGCCATCCACGGTGTCCGGACCGAGCCTGCTTGCTGCCACATGAGCCTGGGCAAAGCCCAGGGGGAGCTCACCTGCCTCGACCGCATCAATGGCTTGCAACAAAAGTCTTCGGTTGAGCATGATGGCCTTGTCACTCATGCCCAAATTCTCACGGGTTCTGTCGGCGATGGCGCCCATGCTTTCGCAAGCCCATTGATCGTGGACATTGATGTCTTCCTCGCCCATGCCAAGGTAGGTTTTGGTGCGCTGCTCCTCGGCATTGAATCCCCACTGGTTGTGTCGACCGCTGACGGGGATGTAGTCGGGCAATTGGGTGAATCGAAGGCGCTGATTGCGCATGGTGTCCTTGTCCACGGGGTCTGCAAAGCTGGTGAAGATGGACACCCAATAGGTGTGGGTGTCATCCACGGGCATGTGCATCTGGGTGATGGTCATGGTCTCGGACAAAGGGATCACAAAGGTGTGCGGGAACAGCGCGTGCGTGATGCGCACGTGCATCAGGTCCTCGTTCATGGCCCTGAGGGTGGTCAGGCGCATGCCATAGGGCATGGCTTCGGGGCGGATATCGGGTTGAGCGAATTCACGCATGATGCGACTCATGGGCCAACGCTCACCCGCGACGTTGCCAGCGCTCGCCCCTCTGAATTGACGGCCATAAGTGGCCTCCAGGGTCTCATCCTGAAAAAACCGGTGCAGAAAAGAGGTGTGAGCCGGGTCTATGCCCACCTCGAAGGCCTGCAGCCAATTGCACGACCACATGCCCTTGAACGCAAAAGTGTGGCTGTCAGGCGCTTCAAAGCAATCCAGCGCTGGCAAGGGTGGCGGCGTTTGGTCTTGTGGTCCCAACCACGCAAAGATCAAACCGCTTCGAATCACCAGGGGGTAGCTGCGCTGCCGAATCCGTTGGCACAGTTTGCTGCCTGCGGGTTCAGCCGGTGTCTCTGTGCATTGCCCTGTGGCATCAAATTTCCAGCCATGGAAGGGGCAACGGATGCCGTCACCTTCATGGCGTGCAAATGCAAGGTCAGCTCCACGGTGCGGGCAATCCCGGTCCAAGAGACCGAATTGGCCTTGGTCATCCCGAAAGAGGATGAACTCTTGACCCAATGCACGAACCGACTTGAGTGGACGCTCGGCCATCCTGGGATCGAGCTTGGGGTTGAACTCATCGAGCAAGGCAATGGGCTGCCAATACAGGCGCATCAAGTTCCCGCAAGGTGTGCCGGGATCTACCCGTGTCACGCGTTCGTTCAGGTCAGCTCTCATGGGGTTCCTCTGGTGAAGCGTTGAGAAAGATTGTGTACCAAGTCTCTTGATTTTTCTAATCAGGCATGCCGTAATGCGGTCCAGCGTTTGTGGGCGAACTGCTTGACAGGCTTCACCGCATCTGCATATCCGTTCAGTTGTACAGGAGTTGAAATGGGCAGGTACAGTGAGATGTCGGGTTTTTATGATGTCATCATGACATCGGGCTACTACGACTATCCCAAGATTGTTGATGGCTTGATCAATGGCCATCCCGTGGCAAACGTCCTTGAGCTTGGTTGCGGCACAGGGCTGATCATCGAAGAATTGGCCAAGCGAAGGCCCCAGACCGCCATCACCGGCGTTGACCTCACCCCCGAGATGCTGGCGATTGCCCAGGACCGCCTGAGCCCTTTCGCCAACGTGAAGCTGTTTCAGCAAAACGTGTGCGAACTCGATCTCCATGCGCAGCACGATCTGGTGTTCTCCTATGGCGGGGTCTGGTACTTTGTGGTTCAAAAAGGGCATGAACCCTTCATGGTCAGTCACATCGCTGATCACGAGGACAACCTCAAAGGCCTGGAGAAACTCGCTGCCTGCATTGCTCCGGGAGGACGCCTGATGCTGGGCACGCAAGGTCCGCATTTCAACTATGAGCGTCCCATCTCCAACGGCATGGTGTATTCACAAGTCATTGAGCCCACGGAGATTGGATTCACCAAGCACTATTTTCTGGATGACGGCGCGCGCCGTGTCATGAGTCAGACCATTCATTACCGCACCTACACCTTTGCACAGGCCTGTGACATGCTCAAGCCATGGGGCATCGAGTTCGACGGGCTCGCCCACCACCACGATGAGGGTGGCATGTTCATGGGCTTTAGCAAATCATGAGCCAAAGGATTTTGTTCATTGGCCTGGGCAACATGGGTCATCCGATGGCGCACAACCTCTTGAAGGCCGGACATGCGGTGGTGGTCCACGATCTCGATCCCACCAGGGCTGAGGATCTGCTCAAAGCCGGTGCCACGTGGGCAGACTCCATCGCCGAGGGCATGCAGTCTGTCGATGTGATCCTCTCTTCCTTGCCGGGTCCTGTGCAGGTTGAAGCGGTCATGTTGGGCGCGCAAGGTGTATGTGAACACCTGCGCCCAGGCATGGTGCTCATTGACACCTCCACCTCGTCCGTGGACTTGGCCAAGACCCTGGATCGCGCCGCCAGAGCCAAAGGAGCGAACTACCTGGAGGCCCCCATCACCAATGCCATCGATGGCGCAAGGGAAGGCCGCCTGTCCATCTTTGTGGGCGGTGATCAGGCTGTGTATGAGGCGTGCACGTCCATCTTTGAGCCGCTTGGCAAACACATTTTTCATCTGGGTCCTGTGGGCACGGCAGCCACAGTCAAGCTCCTCACCAACCTGCTGTGGTTTGTGAGCGCAGCCACCATTGCCGAGGCTTTGATGCTCGGCGTCAAGGCTGGTGTGCCGCTGGAGACGGTTTGGGCTGCCTTGAAGGTGAGCGCAGGCAACAGTTGGGTCGTGGAGCACGATGTCCCATCGATTTTTGCCGGCCACTATGACCCCAGCTTCACCCTGGCGCTGTGCGTCAAAGACCTGGAGTTGGTCAACCGCATTGCCCAGCAATCCGGCATTGATTTGTTCATGGGGCAGCATGCATTGAGCCGCTTCAAGGAGGCCATGCATCAATATGGACCACAGGCTGCTGAATTGAACGTGGCGCGTCTGGTGGAAGAACAAGTGGGCTTGCTCTTGAGGCCGCCCCATGGCATGCCCATCGAGGCCAAGACCCATGGGACCTGAACAACACCGCTTGCTCCAAGCCGCCTACGGTTTGATGCCACAAGGCGTTGCCGAAAACTACCGGTTCTGGGGACCCGATCGCACCGTGTTTGTTCAATCTGCCAAAGGGTGCTGGCTCACCGATTGCGATGGCAAGCGGTACGTTGACTTTCGCTTGGGGTACGGCCCCATCATCCTGGGCTATCAGGATGCGAGAGTGGATGCCGCTGTGATTGAACAAATCCAGTCGGGTGCAACCCTCACGGGTTTTTCCACTCCCCTGGATTTGCAGGTGGTCGAGAAGATCAAAGCCCTGTGTCCTCAAATCGACAAAGTGCGGTTTGCCAATTCAGGCACTGAGGCCGTGATGGGCGCCATTCGAACCGCCAGAGCGTTCACGGGACGCGACCGTGTGGCCATCGTGGAAGGGGGATTTCACGGTTTGTACGACGAGATGATGTGGAAGACTGACCTCGAACAATGGGATCCTTCGAGCGGCCAGCGCCCCCCAGTCATCCCATTCGGTGCGGGCATTCCAGAGAAAAGCCGCGACCTGATGGAATTCATCCGGCTCAACGACGCAGAGGGCTTGCAGCAACTCTTTGAATTCAAGGGCGAGGAGTTGGCCTGCGTCATTCTGGAGCCCATCATTGGCAATGCAGGCAGCATCTCGGCCACACCTGAATGGTTGGCTATGCTCAAAAGCTTGTGCCATCAGCATGGCGCCTTGCTGGTGCTCGATGAAGTGAAAACCGGATTTCGCGTGGCCAAGGGCGGAGCCCAGTCCCTCTACGGCCTGCATGCCGACCTCACCACCTTTGCCAAGGCCATGGGCAATGGCTATCCCGTGGCTGCATTTGGCGGGCGAGCCGATGTCATGGATCGCATTGGTTCATTCAAGGGAGGCGTCGTGCATGGCGGCACTTATTCGGCCAACCTGATTGCATTGAGTGCGGCCAATGCCACCCTGGACATCCTGATGAACACGCCAGCCTTGGAGGTGGCGCACCACGTGGGCAGCCAGCTCATGGCCATCCTCAAGTCCACGCTCCATGAAGCGGGTGTGCCTGTGCAATTCGCAGGACCGCCCAGCATGTTTGGCGTGCACCTTGGCGAATCTGTGCCGACCAACTATCGCGATTGGCGCAAGACCGATAACCGCCTGTATGAAAAATTTGCGTGGGCCATGATTGATCGCGGCGTCATGCTGGAGCCCGATTCCCGTGAACCCTGGTTCCTGTGCGAGGCGCACCAGACCCTGGACCTGGACTGGTTTGCCCAAGTCACACGAGACGCCATCGCGCACGCATTGAAGACCTGAGGATCTGAAAAACCTTTATGCCAGAATTGTCTGCACAGGAGATCAATATGCAGACTTTGCCGATTCGGACCCTGGTGATGGGGATGGCTCTGGCCTTGAGCGGGCTTCACGTTCAGGCCCAATCCTCTCAAGTGAACATCATTTGCTCGGTTCAGGCAGATTGGTGCAACATGATCACCACGGTCTATTCCAAGACCACAGGCACCAAGGTCAACATGGTGCTCAAGGGATCTGGCGAAGCCCTGGCCCAGTTGGTCGCCGAAAAAGACAATCCCAAGGTGGATGTCTGGTTTGGCGGCACGGGTGATCCACATTTGCAAGCAGCCGAACTCAACCTGACCTTGCCCCATCAATCCCCTTCGCTGGGTCAATTGCACCCCTGGGCGCAGCAGCAGGCCAAGCAGTCTGGCTACAAGACCGTCGGCATTTATTCAGGCCCCCTGGGCTTTGGCTACAACCCCGAATTGATGGCCAAGCGCAAATTGCCCATTCCCAAAACCTGGGCTGACTTGCTCAAGCCCGAGTACAAGGGCGAGATCCAGGTGGCCAATCCAGCATCCAGCGGCACCGCCTACACCATGATTGCCACCCTGGTCCAGCTCATGGGGGAAGAGAAGGCCTTTGACTATCTGAAAGCCTTGCATCGCAATGTGAGCCAGTACACCCGCAGTGGTGTGGCGCCCATCAAGGCTGTGGCCAGGGGCGAAACGGCCATCTCCATCAGCTTTGTTCACGATGGTCCCGGCGAGCGCCTGCATGGCTTTGCTGTTGAAACCGTGACCCCATCTGATGGCACCGGTGCCGAGATCGGCTCCATGAGCCTCATCAAAGGCGCCAAGAATCTGGACGCCGCCAAGAAGTTTTACGAATGGGCCTTGACCCCTTCAGCGCAAGAACTGGCACCCGCGAGCAAGCAGTTCCAATTGCCCAGCAATCCTGCTGCCAAGCTCGATCCCAACGTGCCGGACTTTAAAAAAATCAAGTTCATTGCCTATGACTACGCCAGGTATGGATCCAGCCAGGAAAGAAAACGTCTGATCGCCCGTTGGGAAAAAGAGGTCAATGGCTTGCCCCGATGAGTCTCATGCGCTGGATGTATCCCCTTGCCCTTGCGGTCCTGGCTACGACCGCCTTGCCCTGGGTGTCCTTGCCCGATGCATCGTGGCTTGAGCTGGGGTTCCTGCACTGGGTTGAGCCTCATGCCCCCAGCCTGCTGACGCTGCTGGCGTCCTCGGGTCTTGCGGGCCTGCCCAAGGTCTCCTGGGGCTTGGGCTTCTGGCTGCTCCTCATGGCGGTCGGCTGGATGTTGTCCCTTGGCCTGGCGCGCCTGGGGGCGTTTCGCGCAGACCCTTGGGTGGCCGCCTGCGTGTTGTTGATCTCCACCCTCATTCTTCTTTTTGTGGTCTATCCCGTGGGCTTGTCTTTGCAGGCTGCCTGGCTCGATGAGCAGGGTGCGGCTTCTTGGTCAGCCGGGTGGGAGCGCATGTTCAGCCAGCGGATCTGGAGCCTGGGGTGCTTGAGCGGACCCTTGCATTGCGGTGTGGCCTGGAACACCCTGGGCATGGGCTTGGCGGTGGGCCTGGGCACGACGCTGCTGGGCTTGGCGCTGGCCTTGCTCGGAGAGCGGGGCAGCTCGGGTCGTCAAACTTGGCTTGGGCCTTTGTTGCGCCTGGTGGCGGTCTTGCCCATCATCACGCCGCCTTTTGTGGTGGGCCTGGGCTTGATTCTGATTTTTGGCAGGGCAGGGCTGGTGAACCAGTTCCTGGAGTGGGCTTTTGATCTCAACCCCGGCAGATGGTTTTATGGCGCGTTTGGCTTGTGGCTGGCGCAAATGTTTGCCTTCACCCCGGTGGCCTTCTTGTTGCTCAGGGGCGTGGTTCAGGGCATCTCGCCCGCGCTGGAAGAAGCGTCTCAAACGCTGGGCGCGACCCGCATGCAGGTCTTTCGCACCGTCACCTTGCCTTTGCTGCGTTCGGGCTTGGCCAATGCTTTTTTGATTGGCTTCATCGAGAGCATGACTGACTTTGGCAACCCCATCGTGGTGGGTGGATCTTTTGCGGTCTTGTCCACCGAAGTCTTTTTTGCCATTGTGGGTGCGCAATTCGATCCCGGGCGGGCTTCCGCTCTCGCTTGGTTGCTCACGCTGTTTGCCCTGGGGGTGTTCTTCCTCCAGAACAAGTGGTCAGGTCAAGGCAACTACACCACCGTGGGTGGCAAGGGGGATGGTGGGCTGGTCGCGCCATTGCCGCGCAGTGTGCGTTGGACCGCCTGGACCCTGGTGCTGCCATGGCTGCTGATGACGGTGTTGATTTACGCGTTTGCCTTTTGGGGCGGATTCGTCAAAACCTGGGGGCGGGACTATGCCTTTACCCTGAATCATTTCCTGACGGCCTTTCGCATTGAGTCCTCACCCTTTGGTCTGGCCTGGGTTGGAACAGCCTGGCAGTCCCTGTGGACCACGCTCAAGCTCTCGGCGCTGGCAGCACCCTTGTCAGCCATCCTGGGCTTGCTCATGGCCTGGATTCTGAGCCGGCAAGTCTTTGTGGGTCGGCGTGCACTCGAGTTCGGCACCATGATGGCCTTTGCCATTCCGGGCACCGTGCTGGGTGTGAGCTATGTGGTGGCCTTCAATGTGCCCCCGCTGGAGCTCACGGGCACAGGGGCGGTGATCGTCTTGTGCTTTCTGTTTCGCAATCTGCCCGTGGGGGTGAGGGCTGGTACCGCGGCGCTGGGGCAGATTGACCGCTCGATCGAAGAGTCCTCGGCCTTGCTCAGGGCCTCAACCCCACAGACCATCCGCTGGGTGCTGCTGCCCTTGCTCAGGCCCGCCTTCATGGCTGCCCTGATTTATGGTTTTGTCCGATCCATGACCACGGTGTCAGCCGTGATCTTTCTGGTGACTGCGGAGAATGACCTGGCCACCACCTACATCATTGGCCGTGTGGGCAATGGCGACTATGGCGTGGCATTGGCCTATTGCAGCGTGTTGATGCTCATCATGTTGTTGGCCGCATGGGGCATCCAGGCCTTGGTGGGTGAACGCGAGCTCGGTCGACGCGAGTTGCCCCATTGAAAGCGAGTCCAGCCATGAATCATCTCGAATTCGTCCATGTCAAAAAGCGGTACGGTCCCACCTCGCCCTGGGTGGTGGATGACCTCAACCTCACCATCGAGCGAGGTGAGTTGGTGACCTTGCTGGGTCCTTCGGGCTGCGGCAAGACCACGGTCTTGCGCTTGATTGCAGGCCTTGAATTGGCCTCGGAAGGCCGCTTGCTCATCGGTGGGCACGATGTCACTCACCTCGGGCCTGTACATCGGCCTGTGAGCATGATGTTCCAGAGTTATGCCTTGTTCCCTCACCTCAACGTGATGGACAACGTGGGCTACGGCCTGCGTGTGCAGGGGATCAACAAACACGACATCGCCGCCAGAGCCTTGGCGGCTTTGGATCTGGTGGGGTTGAAGGGCTATGAATCCCGCTGGACCAGTGAGCTCTCGGGAGGGCAGCAGCAACGCGTGGCGCTGGCCAGGTCCTTGGTGATCGAACCCGAGGTCTTGCTCTTTGACGAGCCCCTGTCCAATCTGGATGCACGCCTTCGGCGCGAGATGCGCCAGGAAATCCGCAACCTGCAACAGCGTCTGGGGCTGACCGTGGTCTATGTGACCCATGATCAATCCGAGGCCATGGCGGTGAGTGACCGCATCTGTGTCATGAACAAGGGGCAAATCGCTCAGCAAGGCGCGCCGCGCGATCTGTATGACCATCCCGCCGATGCGTTTGTGGCGGGGTTCATGGGCGAGGCCATGTGGGTGCGCGCCCAGGGTCTGCCGGGTGGCCAGGGGCTTCAATTGGGCGACTGGGTCTGGCAGGACGGGCGTGGCCATCCTCCAGGTGAATTGGAGCTGGCCATCCGTCCCGAGGCCTGGCATCTGACCGATGCCCCATCGGGCCTGCCAGCCCAGCTCAGGCATTGCGCTTTCATGGGTTCACAATATGAGCTCACGCTGGCCACTGCCTTGGGACACGTGTTGATGATGTTGCCCTCCCATGTGCAAGCGCCCCGTATCGATGCCTGGGTGCATCTGGGTTTGTCTGCTCATGGTGTCGTGGTGCTTTCACGCAGCTCCTGAAAGGAATTCTCATGCGAATGTTTCATCGTTACTGTCTGGCACTGCCCTTGATCTGGGCTGCGGTGTCGGGGCACGCCCAAACGCAAACGGTCACCGCCATGTGCAGCACCGACCAGGGCTGGTGTGAATTGGCGGCGGCTGAATTTCAAAAAGCAACGGGCATCCGGGTGCTGCAAACGCGAAAGCCCACCGGTGAAGCCCTGGCGCAGCTCAGGGCTGAGTCCGCCAAGCCGCGCACCGACATCTGGTGGGGCGGGACTGGCGACCCGTTCTTGCAGGCGGCAGAAATGGGCCTGTTGGCCCCATATCGTCCCAACTACCTGCAGGACTTGCACAGCTGGAGCGTGCGCCAATACGCCATGAGCGGCAACATGGTGGGTGGCTTCTACACCAGCGCAGTGGGCTTTGGATGGAACACCGAGCTGCTGAAAAAGAAGAAGTTACCTCCCCCACAGTGCTGGTCTGATCTGATCAAGCCCATCTATCGAGGCGAGATCGAAATCTCTCATCCCGCCTCCAGCGGAACGGCCTACACCATCCTCGCTGGCCTGGTGCAAATCATGGGCGAGGACAAGGCCTTTGACTACATGAAGGCCTTGCACCGCAATGTCTCCCAATACACCCGCAGCGGCACTGCTCAAGCCCCCAATGTGGCCAAGGGCGAGGTGGCCATCGGGGTGAGCTTTCTGTTTGGTTTTGAGCCCTGGAAAGCCAATCGCTTCCCAGTGCAAACCGCTGCGCCATGTGAGGGCACCAGCTACGAGATTGGCGGCATCGCCCTGGTTCAGGGCGGACCTAACCCCGAGGCCGCACGACGCTACTATGACTTCCTGATGAGCCCCACCGGCCAGGCACTTGGTGGCAAGGCCGACAGCCTGCAAACCCCTGCCAACCGCACCTTCAAAGTGGACCCGCGAGTGCCCAACAATGAGTTGGTGCGGCTCATCAAATATGACTTTGAAAAGTACGGCAAATCCAGCGAGCGCAAGCGTTTGCTGGAGCGTTGGCAACGCGAAGTCGAATCCCTTCCCCGATGAGGCACGCATGAGTCAGACACCCAGCAAGTCCAAGAACAAAGTCCCCAGCCCTGAACAAGGCTTGCCCTGCATTGGCGTATTGGGCTTGGGCATCATGGGATCGGCCATGTCCTTCAATCTCATGCAGGCCGGTCACGAGGTCTGGGGCCATGACCCTTCGGCCAAAGCCCGCAAGGCCTTGACCAGCGCAGGCGGCCTGGCCTGCACCCAGCCCCGCAAGGTGATGCAGTCGTGCGCCATCCTCATCACCTCTTTGCCCCATGTGAAGGCATTGGATGAAGTGGTGGAGGAGCTGCTAGCCCATGGTCAGAAAGCCAGCATCGTCATCGAAACCAGTACCTTGCCCATCACCAACAAGCAGCAAGCCCGGCAACGGCTCAAGGCCGTGGGCATCGAGATGCTGGACTGCCCACTCTCGGGCACAGGTGCGCAGGCTCGCAACAAGGATTTGACGGTCTACGCCAGTGGCTCGACCAAGGCCATTCGCAAGGTGTCAGCCGTGTTTGACAGCTTTGCTAGGCAGCATTTCGATTTGGGTGAGTTTGGCAACGGCATGCGCATGAAGCTCATGGCCAATTTGCTGGTGGCTATTCATAACGTCTCGACGGCTGAGGCTTTGCTGCTGGGGCAGCGCATGGGCATCTCCATCGATCGCGCCGTCGAGGTGCTCAGTGGGGGCGCAGGCGGCTCTCGCATGTTGAGTGTGCGCGGTCCCCTGATGCAAAAAAAGGGCTGGGAAAAAGCCACCATGAAAGTGAGCATCTGGCAAAAGGACATGCAATTGATTGCCCAGGCCTTGAGCGAGGCTGGTGTGCCCAGCCCATTGTTTGCCGCCACGCAGCCCCTCTACCACGCCGCCATGGCATTGGGCCATGGTGATCACGATACCGCCAGCGTGTTTGATGTGCTCGATCGCATGTCACGCAAGTGAGGCCGGGGCTTGTCCATGAACCCACGCTTGTCGGATGCCAGCCTGGTTGAGCTCAATCTGGCGCTGGTTCGTGCGGGATTTGTGACCCTGGTGCCCATCTCTCTCATGGTGCTGGTGTTCGGGGCGGCCTTTGGTTTGGCCGCTGCCCAAAAAGGCATGGGGCCTTTGGATGCGATGCTGATGAGCGCCATTGTGTTCGCGGGCGTCGCTCAATTTGCTGCCCTCGATGTGTGGGGCACCCAAGTGCCGGTGTTCACCCTGGCGGCCACGGTGTTTGCCATCAATGCCCGGCACATCCTCATGGGGGCTTCGCTGTATCCCTGGCTGCAACACACCCGCCCAAGCCATCGCTACGGGGTGATGGTCCTGGCCTCTGACGTCAACTGGGCCATGGCCATGCAGGCCTTTGGCAAAGGTCAGCAGGCCATGGGCATCTTGCTCGGCGGCGGTTTGGCCTTGTGGATTTTTTGGGTGGTGGGCACTTGGCTGGGCTTGGTCTTTGGTGCCACCATCAGCGATGGCAAAGCCTGGGGCATTGACATGGTGATGGGCTGCTTTCTTTGGGCCATGACGCTCTCAGGTCCGCGCAATGTCCGCATCATCATGACCTGGTTGGTGGCCGCTGCGGCTTCGGTCTTGGCCTATTACTTTTTGCCGGACAACACCCATGTCATCGTGGGTGCCATCGCAGGCGGCCTACTGGGTGCATGCTGGCCTGAGGAGGGCAAACATGCACATTGATGCCACGGGCTGGGGGTCCTTGCTCATCATCGCCATCATGACCGTGGTGACCCTCGCCACCCGCTGGTCGGGTGTGCTGATCATGACCTTCATCCCTTTGAACGATCGTGTCAAGCGCTTCATCTCGGCCATGTCGGGATCGGTCCTGATTGCGGTGCTCGCACCCATGGCTGTGCGTGGCGATGCGGGTGCCAGAGGGGCTTTGGCCGTCACCGCACTGGCCATGCTGATCCTCAAAAAACCATTGCCCTCGATTGCTCTGGGCTTGTTCACCGCCGCCTGGATTCGTCATGCCTTTGGATGAGGCGGGCGCAGTCCCTGGATCTTGATGCAGCACTTCAAGTCCGGGCATCTGGGGTCGATTCACCGATGATGGATGTTCCTTTGCGTCTTTTTTGCCGTCGCATGTCCCCTGGGCTGGCAGCCTGTCGTTCGCACCTGTTGGGGCACGGCTTGACCTGGGCGCTGTTTTCAGCCTTGGCAACGGCACAAACCTCCCCCGATCCGCTGTTTGCCACCGAAAAGGAGCAGATCTACCTGGATCAGGGCTTTGTGCTGTATCCCGCACGCAAACCCAGACACCAGGATCCCGAATTCCTCAGGCAGCAAGAACTCGACCGCCTGGCGAAGGAGGCCAGTGAGCGCAGCCAGCAAGCGCTGCAAGCGGCTGTTGAGGCCCGGGTCGAGGCAGAGAACAAGGTCAAACGGCTTGAAGAGGAGCGGGTGGTGCTTGAGCAGCAAGCCACGGCCTCCCTGCGCGAGGAGCGCCAGCTCAGGCTCGCTGCCGAGGCCAAGGCCATGCAAGCTAGCCTCGACAAGACCAAAGCCGAGCAAGACCTCAACACCAAATGGCAGGCTGAGCGGCAGGCTCGCATCAAGGCCCAGGCCGACCTCCAATCCCTCATGGATCAAAAAGACAAGCTCATCCAGTCCCATCAGCAGCAGCTCAAGGCCGAGGAAAAAAAGCGCACCGATCTGATGTCGCAGATCAAAAAGCAGGCGGGCGAGGAAAGCGAAGCCGAGGCCAGACTGAGTGCGAGGCTGGTGGCCGAGGAGCAAGACAGGCTGGAGTTGCAAGCGGCGGTGAAAAAACTCGAGTCTGAAAAAAACCGGCTTCAGCAGGAGCTCGACAAGCTCAAAAGCGACCGCAGGTCGACCATCCTGATCTCACCTTCGGGCAAGTAACCCCTGTTCGGGGCGGATCTCTGTCCAGACATTGATGTCAGTCAACCTTCTGTGCATGAGCGGTTGCCAGCCCAGGGCCTAGCAGGGATCATGAGCTCCAACGAATGGGAGACCCGACCATGCAACACAGCTGCATTCAAGCCATCAGAGAAGAACACGCCAACATCTCTGCCGTCCTTGCATCCATCGTCGCCATGATCAAGCGCGGCCCCAAGGCTGACAGGGACAATTTCTTTGATGTCCTGCGTGCCATGTTGTTCTACCTGAATGAATACCCAGCGCGCATGCATCACCCCAAGGAAACAGAGTACCTCTTCAAGCCCTTGAAGAACAAAACCTTTGAAAACGCCGAGCTGATTGATCGACTCTTGAATGAACACGAAAAAGAGGAATCCGTCATTCTGGAGCTACAGCATCTGCTGGTGGCATGGGAAAACCTGGGCGACGAGCGGCGCGAGGCGTTCGAATCCAAAGCCTTGAGGTATGCCAACTTTTACCTGGAGCACATGCAGACCGAAGAGCGTGTGGTGATCCCTCAAGCCCTCAAGACCTTCAGCGAGGACGACTGGTCCCAACTCAATGCGGCTTTTGCCAAGAGTGGGGATCCCTTGGCCAAAACCCTGCGGGGTGATCCTCAATATGACCGGCTCTTCACCAAGATCCTCATGCATGCCCCTGAGCCCATTGGCTTAGGTCGGGGCAATTGAGCTCAGGCGCAACGCCAGCGAAAGAGTTTGATCATGGCCATGGCCATCAAGGGGATGGCCAATCCCAATGCAGTCGCAGACCCCAGCAACGGGACGAGTGCATCGTAGTTGGCCGGCACGGTGCTGCTGGCCGTCTTCACCTCGCGACTGATGACAAACACCTGGTTGAGGTACTTGGTCAACAATTGAGAGGCCGACAAAGCCAAGTTGGCAAATGAGGTCATGACCGCAAAAAATGTGGCCTTGAGTTCCTGTGGCGCCGACTGGGCAATCCAGGTCAGCAAGGGAATCATGGCAATTTGCCCCAGGGGCGACTCCAAGGCGGTATCCACCAGCGCGATGAAGCGCGCATCGATGAAGCCATGGGTGTGTCGCGCCGTCCATTCGTGAAAGCCCAGGCTCATGGCCAACTGGGGGACCGAGAGCAAGGTCCCCGCCACAGTGAGCCAAAACGTCAGGCGCAACAGGCTGTATTTCGCCATGTGCTTTTTGAGGGCAAACATGCCAATGAGAGCCAGGGTGTTGCCGATCAAGGCCAGCACAGAGAAAAACGACTGGTCAAAACCCAGCACATCGATGGTCCACCAATTCACCCCAGGACCCGGCCCCGGTGTCGTCCGGTAACAAAAAATCACCAGGGCAGTCCCCCACAGGGTTTGTCGCGATGGGGCGTCCAGGGCAGAGGTCAGTCTGCCCATGAGGAAGGCAATGATGAGCAATGAGCCCATGAAGATGATTTCCTGGGCGTATTGGAGATCACTCAAGCCCATGCTCACCGTGAACACCACAAAGACCAGGCTGCCCGACAACAGCCATGCATTGGCTTGGGTGGGGGTAGGCTCGGGCCTGAGCAAGGCCACAGCGGCAGCTCGGGAGTGACCCGATTGAATCAGTGCCTTGACTTGCCGATTCAACATGAGGTGTGCAACCAGAAGGCCCAGCACCGAAACCAGGGGGATCATGAGGGCAATGAGGTAGACGTTGCGATAGACCGCTTTTTTCTCTTCGACGGACAAGGCGCCCATGCCGGAGAAAACCCACAGGTTGATCCCGGCAACCAGCAACGTGCCACCCACAAAAGCCACCCGACCCAGGGTCTGCATGGTCACATGCATGTGGTGGATCAGGGCTTCATCCAGGGGTTGACCCTCATCGTCCACCCTGGGGACCGCCTCGGCAGTCATGGCGTCGGCCACGGCATCTTGAATCACATAGCCAATTGGAGCCAGCAGGGTGGCCAGCACATACCAGGCATTGATGCTCATGGTGGCCGACATGGCGACGGGATCCTGAATCAGTTGCGCCATGATCAGCAAACTGGCCGCGATGAGCACAGCGCCCAGACCCACGCCAAGCGATTTGAATTTCCAAAGCAAGTCCACCACATGGCCGATGGGCATCTTGAGTGCCCAGGGGATGCCCACCCAAAACCCCAATGCGGCCAGGAACTCCGCACTCAAGTCCAAATGCTCTTTGACGTAGAAGGTCCCAACAATGCCGGTGAGGCCCTGAATGCCAGCCGCCAGATAAACCATGAGGGGCGGCAGAAAGCTCCATTGCCAATCCATTCCCTCATGGGATTTGGAAGCCAGGCGGATCAAGGATTTGAGCATGGCAAGGTCAGTTCAGCGGTTGCTGCTTGACCTTCTCCATGAGGAATTGATTGATCTGTTGCGACACGGCTTTGCCGTTGTACATGTGGGTGAGCAGGATTTCACTTTCCTTGGTGAAACGATGGCTGATGCGAATCGTGTAGGACCGCAGCAGCCATGCCCAAAACCCCGTGACAAAGGTGGCCTCATCCATGTCGCGCCATTTCACGCCCCTGAGCCCCTTGCTCCAGGGCAGGATGCCCTCGAAGACCCAAACCCCCGACTCATCGTAGTAGAGGCAGACGCTTCTGAGCAGCAGCCATTCATAGATGAACCAGGCCAAAGGAATGAGGCCCAGCAAGTGGAAATAGCCAGGCTCGAAAAATCTCAGGCTGAGGTAGAAAAGCCCGGCCAGCACGGCGCCCCAGAAAGCCAGCAGGACGTACTCGGTCCAGGCTTTGCGACACAGCAACACAAAGGCATCGCTGGGTTTGTTGGCAATGTCTGCGTCCATGAGCGTTCCTGTTCAGTTCAAAGGTGCAACCAGGCCATGGCACCCA
>RGCL01000053.1 GCA_009919175.1 Betaproteobacteria bacterium | reverse complement strand
GAGGACCAGGCATGGATGCCACCGGCGATGTTGGCCAATTGGGTGAAGCCATTGTGGGCCAAAAATTGCGCCACATGCATGGAGCGGCTACCGTGGTGACACAGGCATGCAATGGCATCGTTGGGGTCCAGTTGCGCCAGGCGCATGGACAACTCACCCATGGGGATGTGGATCACGGTCAGATCGGGGTCCTGGAGGTGGGCTGTTTGAACTTCCCAGCCTTCCCGCACATCCAGCACATAGGCTTTGCCGGACTGGGCTGCACTGGCTTGCTGGATCCAGGCTTTGACGTCTTGGGGTTCGATTTGGTCGATCATGATCAGAAACTGAAGCTGGGATGCTCGGCAAAACCATGCAGGCGAGGGGCAACGATGTCCCATAAGGACTGCACGGCGTACTCGCCTGGGGTCACACAGGTGTGGCGCTCCACGCGCATGATGGGTGTGTCGCCCACGATGGCCAAGAGTCGGCCGCCCGGGTTGAGCAGGGACAACAAGGTCGCCGGCACCTCGGCCACCGATCCGCCCAGGACAACGGCATCAAAAAGCCCCAGGTCCTTGAGCGAGCTGCTGGCGTCGCGGTGGAGCACCTTCACCTGGCTTTTGCCCAGGCGGGTCAATCGGGCTTTGGCTTGCTCGGCCAGTTCGGCCTGGACTTCCAGCGAGACGACCTCTTGGGCCAAATCCGACAACAAGGCCGCCAGGAAGCCCGAGCCTGTCCCGACATCGAGCACGCGGTCTGTGGGCTTGAGTTGCAGGTCCTGAGCCAAGCGGGCATCGATCTTGGCGGCGAGGAGCATTTCGCCATGGCCGATGGGCAAGTCAGTGTCGGTATAGGCCAGGGCTTGCCACTGCGGGGCGACGAATTGCTCGCGGGGCAACCTGGACAAGGCATCCAGGACACGGGTATCCAGGACTTGCCAGGGGCGGACCTGTTGTTCGACCATGTTGAAGCGGGCTTTGGATGAGTTCATGAGGCGTCCTCGTTCGGCAAGGGAATCAGCCGGAGATTCTATCGGTGCTGGCTGCATTTCCCCCAGCCGCGGCCTGGCCTTGGGAGACACCCAACAGCCGCTTGAGCCAGACCGACAGATCGTCCAAATAGCAGTACACCACGGGCACCACCACCAGGGTCAGCAGGGACGAGGTGATCACCCCGCCAATCACCGCCTGGCCCATGGGCGCACGTTGCTCAGAACCCTCGGACATGCCCAGCGCCAGCGGCGCCATGCCAAAGATCATGGCCAGGGTGGTCATCAGGATGGGTCTGAGCCTCACCTTGGCCGCCAGCAGCAGGGCCTCGTGGCGGGGCAGGCCTGGGCCAAAGCTGCCATCGCTGTGTTGCACGCGTTCGCGTGAGCGGATGGCAAAGTCCACCAGCAAAATCGCATTCTTGGTCACCAAGCCCATGAGCATGACCACGCCAATCACCGAGAACAGTGACAGGGCGGAGCGGAACATCATGAGCGCGAGCACCACGCCGATGAGCGTCAGGGGCAGGGCGGTCATCAATGCCATGGGTTGCAAAAAGCTTTTGAACTGGCTGGCCAGGATCATGTAGATGAAGATGACCGCCAAGGCCAGGGCTTGCAAGGCATAGCGGAAGGACTCTTCCATGTTCTTGGTGGAGCCTGAAAACTGGAAGCCATAGCCCGGTGGCAAATTCAATTCCTTGACCACCTTGCGAATGTCAGCCGAGATTTCACCCGTTGACCGCAGATAGGCATTGCCACTGATGGCCACTTGACGGGTCAGGTCGCGGCGGTTGATTTGCTCGGCGCCAGTGGCCGGCACCAGGCGTGCCACCTCCGACAAGCGCACCACGCTGGGGCTGGCGGACGAGGCCGTGGCCGAGGTTTTGGCCAGCGGCAAGGGCAGTTGAGCCAGGGACTCGATGTGCTCGCGTGACTGGGGTGCCAGGCGAACCTTGACGTCATAGGTTTGATCACGTTCATCGCGCCAGGTGCCTGCGTCCTCGCCCGCAATGAGGGTACGCAGCCAGCCCGACACATTGGCGCTGTTGAGGCCCAGATCGGCGGCGGCCGTGCGCAGCAACTGCACCTGAACCCTGGGACTGTTGTCCTGCACGCTGGTGTCGAGGTCCACAAAGCCAGGGATTTGCGCCAGGCGCGACATCATGAGGCCAGAGAGGCGGTTGAGTTCGTTTTGATCGGGACCGGTGAGGAACATCTCGATTTGCTTTTGGCCGCCCACCGGATCGAGCAAGCCCACATGGGTGACGGTGATGCCCGCAACCTGTTGCAAGCGGATGCGCAAATCAGCCGAAACCTGGTCGACGGTGCGCTTGCGGTCTTTGCGGTCGATGAGTCGCACATAGATGGTGGCCTTGTTTTTGCCAAGGCTGCCAGCGGCATTGATGGTGGTCAGGCTGTCCTTGATTTCAGGCACTTGCCTGAGCAGGGATTCAACTTGTTTGGCCTTGTCCTCGGTTTGCTGCAAGGACGAACCCACCGGCGTGCTGAATCGGACGTAGGTTTCGGAGTAATCGGCCTTGGGCACGAACTCGGTGCCCAGCAGCGGCACCATGGCAATGCTCAGCACAAAAATGCCCACAGCCATCATGACGGTGGTCAGGCGGTGATGGAGCGACCAATTCAAGAGGCGCTGGTAGACCTCGCCCAGGGCATCGGTCAATCGTTCAAAGGTGTGGGTGACTCGCCCCAGGGTTTTGTCGTACAGACTTTGAGGTGCCAGCTTCTGGCCATGCGAGTGGATGCTGGGGTCATGCCAGATGCTCGAGAGCATGGGGTCCAGCGTGAAGCTCACAAACATGGAGATCAGCACGGCGGCGGCCAGACCGATCTCCTGCGTGCCCTCCATGGCGGCGTCGTAGGCGTTTTTGCCCATTTGCACATGCCGCACGATGTTCTCGCGCACCACGATGGCATCGTCGATCAACAAGCCCACGCACAGCGACAAGGCCATGAGCGTCACCATGTTGATGGTGAAGCCCAGCCACTGCATGAACATGAAAGTGCCGATCAGCGAAATCGGCAAGGTCAGACCCGTGATCACCGTCGAGCGCCACGAGTTGAGGAACAGAAAAACAATCAGCACGGTGAGCAGGGCACCTTCATACAAGGTGGACTTGACGTTCTTGACCGAAACCCGGATGGGGCGCGAGATGTCAAAGAGCGGCACCAGCTCCAGGCCCGGCGGCAAATCGGCTTGAGCGGTTTGCACGGCCTTGTTGAGCCGGTCAATCACATCCAGGGTGTTTTCGTCCTGGGCCTTTTGCACATTCAGGGTCAGCGTGCGCTTGCCGTTGTAGAGCGCCGCACTGTCGAGTTCAGACGCGCCATCATGGATTTCAGCGACCTGATTCAGGCGCACCGAGGCGCGATTGGCGTTGCCCACAATGATTTGCCCAAAGTCCTCTGGCCGTTTGATGTTCGATTGCAGTTGCACCACGCGCTCTTGTCGCGGGTCTCGCAGCGTGCCAAGAGGTGAATCCTGGCCATCGGCCTTGACGGCACGCACCACCTGATCGGGGCTGATGCCGTAGGCATTGAGCGAGGCGGGGTTGAGGTAGAGGTTGATTTCGCGATTGGTGCCACCCACGATGCTCACCTGACCCACGCCAGGGATGTTTTCCAGGCGCTTTCTCAGCACCTGATCCGTCCAGGTGGTGAGGTCCACGTCGCTCCAGGTCCGGGTGGCATTGGCTTTGGGCAAGACCGCCAGGGACCAGATGGCTCGGCTGGATGGATCAAATCGCACGACACGGGGCTCTTTGACTTCGGTGCGCAAAGAAGGCCTGACGGTGGCGATTTTTTCCCGCACGTCATCGGCCGCTTTGCGGCCATTGACCTTCAGCTCAAACTCGATCACGACGGTGGAGCGACCCAGCACATTGGTCGACGACAAGCTGCTGATGCCCGCCACCGAGTTCACGGCCTCTTCGATTTTTTTACTCACCTCGGATTCAACCACCTCGGGTGCAGCCCCGGGGTAGTCGGTGACGATGACCACCACAGGCAAATCGATGTTGGGGAATTGATCGACCTTGAGGCGTTGATAGGCAAACAGACCCAGGACCACAAAGGCCAACATCATCATGGTGGCAAACACCGGGTTGCGCAGGCTGATGCGTGTGAACCACATGGCTCAGCTCCCTTGCCGGGTCGATGTCCCAGGGGTTGCCGCTGGGCGAACAACCTTGAGCCCCTCGCGCACGCTGCCCGCACTGGCGGCCAGCACGGCCTCGCCTGCGGTGAGGCCACGCACCATCACCCAGGTTTCACCCTGGGGCGCATCGCTCAAGGGGCCGCGCGCACCCAGCTCCACGGTGTGCGCAGCGACGCGACCCTCGAGCACGCGCAGCACCTGGGGCAGGGGGCGATTGGTGCGCACCGCGCTCAGTGGCAACGCCAGGCCTTTGGCCTGACCCACGATGAGCTGACCTTGTGCGAACAGGCCCTGGCGCAAGGCGGCTTGGCTTGGCAACTTGAGGTAAGCCCGCACGCTGCGCGTGGCGGGATCGACGCTGGGGTTGATGCGCTGCAAGGTCGCCTGCACGGTGTTGGGCAAGCCCTCGATTTGCAAGTTGGCCGTCTGACCCAATTGGAGGGCAGAGGCTTCGTTGGGGTTGAGCGAAACCATGACTTCCATCTGCTGCAAGTCCACCACTTCGAGGATCTTGGCGTCGACGTTGGCGCGCTCACCCGTTTGGGCTAAGACGCTGGCGACCTGTCCACTGAACGGGGCGGTGAGCACCGCATCGGCCACCGCCTTATGAGCAATGCGCTCGCCCGCCAAGGCCAGCTGCAAGTTGGCCTCGGCACTGCTGAGCGCCGCTTGCGAATTGATCAAGGCTGTTTGGGAAATGAAGCCCTTGTTGACCAGGGCCTGGTTGTTGTCAAAGGCCAGCTGCGCGGTCTTGAGCTGGGCGCGCGCCATTTCGGTTTGACGCTGCGCCTGCTGATGGCGATCGCGTGCATCGGTGTCATCGATGCGCGCCAGCACCTGACCCTGGGTCACCACATCGCCCTCTTTGACGCGGACCTCTTTGAGGTCACCCGCCACCCTGGCCTTGACCCAGGCGGAGCGAACGGCTTGCACATTGCCCGAGACCGACACCTGTTGCAGGACCGTGCGCTCGGACACGGCCATCAGGTCGGCGTCGGCCAGCGTCACGGTGTCGCTCACCAGCTGAGCCGAGGTGGGCGCCTGAGGCCCGCTGGCTGGGGCATCGGCTTTGCGCTGCATGAACCAGCGCACGCCAAACGCCAACACCAGGAGGATGAACAAGGCAATGAGCCAACGACGCAATGTGATCTTCAATTGGAACCTCGATTGGGAGCGGCCATGAGGCCATGGCACAGGGTTTGGATGTGGTGTTTGATGAAAGCGTGGGCATCGACGCGGGGTTCTGAGGCATGCGGGGCGAACACGCGCTCCCACAGCATCATGTAGGACATGCCGGACCACAGGCTTTGGGCGGTCATCGGGATGTCCAGGTTGCGAAATTCCCCAGAGCGCATGCCACGGCTGAGGATTTTTCCAATCAGTCCAAAGCCGGGCTGTATGACTTCACGGATGTAGAACTGGGCGATGCTGGGGAAATTTTCAGACTCGCTCACCACCAGCTTGGGCAAGCCGCCGACTTGCTGGCTGTGGATCAGGTCCCACCAGCGCAGCAGGGCTTCCTGAAGCAACTGGCTGGCTGGCTCGGTGCGGGTATCGAGTTCAGCGTCGCCCAGCTGAATCACGCTCACCATGTACTGACGCACCACGGCTTCGAACAAAGCTTGCTTGCTCGGGAAATAGCGAAACAGGGTGCCCTTGGAAACCCCCGCCATGGCCGCCACCTCTTGCACGCGCGTTGCGGCATAGCCTTTGCTGACAAAGAGGTGGAGCGCGGCCTCGAGCAGCTCGCCGGGGCGCGCATCTTTGCGACGCACGCGGGGTGCGGCTGGGGTGGCGGCTGGCTCGGGCAAGGACATGGTGCGAATATTAATGACCGATTGGTCAGTAATCATACGCTGAATCCCCATAAGATGCTTTGATGACCCATTCCCTCATTACCCTGGCTGGTGGTTGTTTCTGGTGTCTGGAGGCGGTGTTTGACCGCGTCCAGGGCGTGCTCGATGTGGAGTCCGGCTATGCCAATGGCCAGGACCCGGCGCCGACTTACGAGGCCGTTTGCTCGGGCTACACCGGTCACGCCGAAGTGGTGCGCCTGAGCTTTGATCCCGAGGTGCGCAGCCTCGAAGACCTGCTCCAGATCTTTTTTGCCATCCACGATCCCACCACGCTCAATCGCCAGGGTGCGGATGTGGGCACGCAATACCGCAGCGGCATTTACTGGCACGACCCTGCCCAGGCCGAGATGGCTCAATCGGTGATGGCCAAGCTCAAAGCCGATGGCTGGTGGCCTGGTCACTGGGTCACCGAGCTTGAGGCTGTGAACAACTACCACCCGGCCGAGCGCTACCACCAGGACTATTTCCTCCATCACCCGTCACAAGGCTATTGCCTGGGCGTGGTGGCCCCCAAGGTGAGCAAGTTCCGCCAGCACTTTGCGACGTGGCTCAAGCCCGGAGCCTGAGTCATGCCGCCCATCGTCCATGCCCTGATCCCGGTGATCGTGCTCATCTCCTGCGGCTATCTGGCAGGGCACTGGCGCTGGGTGGGTGAGCAAGGCCTCAAGGACATCGCCAAGCTGGCCTTCAACCTGCTTGCACCGGCCTTGCTGTTTCGCACCCTGAGCCAGGTCCACCTGAGCGAACTGGACCTGGGACCGGTCATCCTCTATCACTCGCTCACCGCCTTGTGGCTCACGCTGTGGGTGGCGGTGCATGGCTTCACCCATCGGGGCTGCATTCGCGCGCTGGGCGCCACGTACAGCAATGCCGTGATGATTGGTATTCCCCTGGTGTCCCTTGCCTTTGGTCCGCCAGGCCTCGTGTACATGCTCACGCTGGTGTCCCTGCATGCGCTCACCATCCTCACCTATGCCACGGTCTTGTTTGAATTGGCTGCTGCCCGCGAGGCGCGATTGCAAAACGCCCAAGACCAGGTGAGCCTGTGGCTCACCGCTGCGCGGGCGGCCAAGAGCGCCTTGCTGCACCCCGTGTCCTTGCCTTCCTTCCTGGGTTTGATCTTTGCCCAGACCGGATTGGCGCTGCCCGAACTGATCGACAAACCCATGGACTGGCTGGGTCGTGCCTTTTCACCCCTGGCGCTGATCATGGTGGGCATTCAGTTGCAGCATGTGCTGAGCAAGGGCTTGCCCTGGGGGCAACGCGCGACCCAGCCCAGCGACCCCCATCACCTGGATGTGCGCGCGGTGCTGGGCATGGTGGTGTTGAAAAACCTCTTTCACCCCTTGCTGATCCTGGTGGCGGCCTCGCTGATGGGCGTGGGTGACATGCCCCTGGTGGTGATGTTGGTCACCGCCTGCATGCCGGTGGGGGCCAATGTGTTTTTGTTTGCCACCCGCTATCGCGTGGGCGAGGCTGAGGTGTCGCTGAGCTTGTCGTTGTCGGTGCTGGTGGCCATGGTGACGGTGCCTGGCCTCATGGCCTTGCAGCCCACGGTGACCCAGTGGCTTCGCCCCTGAGCGGGCATCAGGGCGCGAGGCGCTCGCGCAACCACTGCCCCTGGTCCAGCCGATAGCTCAGTCGGTCGTGCAAGCGGCTGGGGCGGCCTTGCCAAAACTCCCAGCGATCGGCTTGCAAACGGTAGCCCCCCCAATGCGGCGGGCGAGGCGGGTTGAGCACATATTGAGCGGCGTACTTGGCCGCTTGGGTGACCAGCTCGGTGCGCCCGGCAATGACCTGGCTTTGTGGGCTTGCCCAGGCGCCAATGCGCGAGTCCAGAGGGCGGCTCTGGTAGTAGGCATCGCTCATCTCGGGCTCGACCTGACTCACTGTGCCCTCGATGCGGACCACCCGCTCGAGCTCCACCCAATGGAATTGCAACGCGGCATAAGGGTTGCCTTGCAACTCCTTGCCCTTGCGGCTTTGGTAGTTGGTGTACCAGACCAGGCCACGTTCATCCAGGCCTTTGAGCAAGACGATGCGAGAGCTGGGGCGCATGTCGCTGCCCACGGTGCACAGCGTCATGGCCGAGGGCTCGGGCAGTTGGGACTCGATGGCCTCGTTGAGCCAGCGGCGGAATTGATCCAGGGGGTTGGGCGCCGAGGCCTGCTCGTCCAGGGCAGCCTTTTCGTAACTCTTGCGCATGTCGGCCAATGAAGTCATGACAGGGCTCCTGTGGGGTGTTCGCCCTCGTGGGCATGGGTGAGCATGTGCGCCAGGGCGCGATCATGAATGCCCAGTTTGAGCAGGCTTTGATGGGTTCGCAGGGCGTAATCGTAGGTGTGGCCATAGCGGCCGCCCTGGCGATCGCGCAGGATGGCGCGCAGTCGCTCGGGGGGCAGGTTGCCTGTGAAGTTGGGGCTCTTCTTGCTGAGGGTGAAGGCCAGGGCTTGCACCGTGCCCTGTGGGGTCGTGCAGCGCAGCCAGCGGGGTTCGTAGACGCACGAGGGCATCTCGCGTTGCCACAGGCGCATCCAGAAGCTGTCGTCGGTGCAGGTGGGGCGCATCACCAGGCCTTTGACAGCACCACCGGGCAAGAGAGCGAACACCAGGCCGGGGTGCTCGGGTGTGCCCCGGTTGATGCGACTCCACATCTTGAGGCCTCTGTGCCAGCCTTTCAGGCTGGCCAATCGCGACTCGGCCACTTCGAATTCGGGCTGCCAGATGAGTGAGCCGTAGGCAAAGATCCACAAATCCCGATGGGTGCGCGCCTGCTCGCGCACCCGTTGAAGGCATTGCAAGGCCGCCTGGTTGAGTTCAACCGTTCGCGGCGCAGGCAGGGGAGTGGTCATCATGCAGCACCCTGGGAATCAAGCGTCGCGTTGGATGAGCTCAATCTTGTAGCCATCAGGGTCTTGCACAAAGGCAATGATGGTGTTGCCGCCCTTGACTGGACCTGCCTCGCGGGTGATGGTGCCGCCGGCTTGCCGGATGCGCTCGCAAGCTGCGGCCACATCGGCCACGCCCAGGGCAATGTGGCCATAGGCCGTGCCCAGTTCGTAGCTGGACACACCATGGTTGTAGGTCAGCTCGATTTCCGCTTGCGCGGGATTGCCCTCGTAGCCCACAAAGGCCAGCGAGTAGCCCTGATCGGGGCGTTCGGTGGTGCGCAGCAACTGCATGTCCAACACCTGGGTGTAGAAATGAATGGATCGCTGCAAGTCTCCAACGCGCAGCATGGTGTGAAGCAGTCTCATGAGGTTTTGGCTCCGGGTAGATCAAAAATCAGGCAGGACGACGTGCTGTGTGCATAGAGTCGCCCATCGGGGCCAATCAGCTTGCCTTCGGCAGTGGCCAATTGCTTGCCCTGGTGCAGGACCTGTCCCACGGCGCGCACGCGCTCGAGCTGGGGCGGGATGGCGCGCACCAGGTGGACGTTGAATTCGGTGGTGGTGTAGGCGCGTCCCTGCGGCAAGGTGGTGTGAACGGCGCACGCCATGCACGAGTCCAGCAAGGTGGCATACCAGCCGCCATGGATGCCGCCCATGGGGTTGTGCAGCTTTGCTGTGGGTTGGCCTTGAAAAATCGTGTGCCCCGGGCTGACTTCGATCAGCACAAAGTTCAGGGTCTCGCCAATGGGGGCGCCGGGCAGTTCGCCGCACAGCATGGCTTCAAACAATTGAAGGCCGGTGAGGCGGCGCACATCGTCGTGGGTGAGGGTGCCGCGGGCTCGTGGCGCGTTCAGGACGCGGGCTTCATCGGCCAGCCAGTTGGCCAACGTGGATTCGTGCGGGGTGGGGGTGCTCATGCCCCCATTTTGACCCGAATGGCTCACCCCCCTGACTTGGCAGGACAAAAGGCTGCGGGGCAGCCCGTGGGGTCAGTGGATGTGGCTGCCGCCGTTGATGTCGATTTCGCTGCCGGTCACGTAAGAGGCCAGGTCACTGGCCAGGAAGAGGCAGCAACCCGCCACCTCGTGCGCATGGCCTGGTCGACCCATGGGGACGCTGGCCACGATGGCTTGCAACTTGTCGGGGGTGAGCATGCCGCCGGTGATGTCGGTGTCGATGAAGCTGGGGCAGATGGCATTGACACGGATGTTGTCGGGACCCAGTTCGCGCGCAGCAGCCTTGGTGTAGCCCAGCACCGCCGCCTTGGCGGCGGAATAGTGCGACCCGCCAAACACACCGCCGCCGCGTTGGGCGCTCACCGACGACATGTTGACGATGCTGCCCTGGCGGCGCTCACGCATGTGCGGGACCACGGCCTGCGTCATGTACATCGTGCCGCGCATGTTGATGTCCATCACGCGCGTGTAGGTCTCGGGGTCGACGTCCATGAGCCGTTGCGGGCTGGTGATGCCGGCGATGTTGACGAGGATGTCGACCTGCCCCCAGGCCTTGAGTGCGGCTTGCACCGAGGCCAGGCAATCGTCCTTGTGGGTCACATTGCAGCGCCCCGACAAATGGCCTTTGCCGGGCAAGCTGGCAATGGCCTGGGCGGCGGCTTTCTCGTCCAAGTCGGTGATCATGACGCGCGCGCCATGCTCGGCAAACAGTTTGGCGGTGGCCAGACCCAGACCTCTGGGGCTGGCTGCACCCGTGATGATGGCTGTGCGATGTTCAAGCAGCATGGGAACCTCTTTCGATGGGGAAACAAAACCTTCAGCTGTCGTTGGCAGCATGGGCTCCGTTGAGTGCGCGGTAGGCCCGGATGACCTGGCTGTCGTCCGCAGCGCCATGCCCCAGACCGCTGGCGGCCAGGAACATCTGGCGAGCGGCAGCGGCCAAGGGCAGGCCGGCCTTCATGCGTTCGCCCTGTGAGAGCACGATGCCCAAGTCCTTGACAAAAATGTCCACCGCCGAGGTGACCTCGGGGTTGGCCTGCATCATGCGCGGACCGCGATCGCCCCACATCCAGCTGTTGCCCGCCGAGACGGAGACGATCTCGTGCATCACAGCCAAGGGGATGCCTGCGCGCTCGGCCACGTGCATGGCTTCGGCGGCAGCGGCAATGTGAACACCGCAAAGCAATTGATTCACCATCTTGGCGGTGGAGCCCATGCCGGGCTGATCACCGACCTGAAAGACGCGACCCGCCATGGCATCGAGCAGGGGGCGGATGCGCGCGGTGAGTTGAGGGTCACCGCCCACCATGATGGAGAGGCTGCCCGCCGCAGCGCCTTTAGTGCCGCCCGAGACGGGCGCATCGAGAAAGCCAATGCCGCGCGCGGCCAGGTCTTTGGCGAGTTGCTGGGCCTGAGCGGGCGGTTGCGTGCAAGCTGCGACCACCATGGCCGGGGCCTTGATGGCGTCGGCCACGCCGTGATCGAACACCACCGAGCGGGCTTGATCGCCCGAGACCACCATCAGCCAGACCACATCGGCACCGCGTGCGGCCTCAGCCGCCGAGGCGGCGCGCTGGCCACCGAGCTTGACGAATTCATCCATGGCTTCGGCGCGCACATCAAAGGCCACCACCGTGTGGCCAGCCGCGAGCAGGCGGGGCGCCATCTTGGAGCCCATGGCGCCAAGACCAATCCAAGCGATCTTCATGACAAGTCCTGAAAGAGCGTCATTCCTTGACGGCACCCGTCATGGCACTGACATAGTGTTCAACAAAGAAGGCGTAGAGCACCACCAGAGGGAGCGAGCCCACCAGCGCACCCGCCATGAGCGAGCCCCAGCGGTATTGGTCCCCATCGGTGAAAGCCGAGAGGATGGCCACCGGGACGGTCTTCTTTTCCACGCTGTTGATGAAGGTGAGCGCGTAAATGAATTCGTTCCAGCACAAGGTCAGGCAAAAGATGGAAGCAGAGATCAGCCCCGGCACCGCCAGGGGCAGGATGATCTTGACCAGGATCTGCCAGCGGCTGGCGCCATCAATCAGGGCGCATTCCTCCAGCTCGTAAGGAATGGTCTTGAAGTACCCCATGAGCAGCCAGGTGGAGAACGGGATCAGGATGGTGGGGTAGGTGAGGATGAGGGCAAACGGCGTATCAAAGAGGCCGTATTCGTACACCACCGTGGACAGAGGAATGAAGAGGATGGAGGGCGGCACGAGGTAGGCCAAGAAGATGGCGCCCCCCACCGTGTTGGCGCCCTTGAAGCGGATGCGCGTGATCGCATAAGCCGAGAACACGCTGGCAATCAGCGACAGGATGGTGGCCGACACCGCGATGAACATGGTGTTCCAAAGCCATTGGGGGTAATCGGTCTTGAAGAGCAAATCACTGATGTGCTCGAAGGTCGGTTGCCAAACCCAAAAGGGGTTGAAGGTGTCGAGGTCGAGCAACTGTTCCTTGGGTTTGATCGAGGTGAGCGTCATCCAGTAGAAGGGGAACAGCAAGACGATGACGATCAAAGCCAGAGGAATGTAGACCCGCACCACCCGTTGAGGCAGGGTGGACAAATAGCTCATGCCATCGGAGTCGTCGCTTTTGATGGGGGCGTTGGCCTCACTCATGATCACTTCCTTGTTGCCACTGACGGCGCTGCAAACCAAACCAGGACACCATGATGGCGGCCAGCAGGAAGGGCACCATGGCCGTGGAGACGGCCGCGCCTTCGCCGATGCGTCCACCCAGGATGGCGGTGTTGTAAGACATGGTGGCCATGAGTTCGGTGGCGCCGGCCGGGCCGCCGTTGGTCAACACCTTGATGAGCTGGAAGTCGGTGAAGGTGAACAGCACCGAGAAGGTCATCACCACCGCAATGATGGGGGTGAGCAGGGGGTAGGTGATGTGCCTGAACATTTGCCAGCGGCTGGCGCCGTCGAGCGTGGCGGCCTCGTAGAGCGAGGGCGGCACGGTTTGCAAACCGGCGAGCAGGGAAATGGCAATGAAGGGCACGCCGCGCCAGACGTTGGCGAAGATCACGCTCCAGCGTGAATTCCAGGCGTCACCCAGGAAGTTGATGTTGCCGTCGATCAGGCCCGCGCTCTTGAGCCCCCAGGAGATCACCGAGAACTGGGGATCAAAGATCCACCAAAACGCAATCGCGGACAACACCGTGGGGACAATGAAGGGGATGAGCACGATGGCGCGCAAGATGGCCTTGAAGGGCAAGCGCTCATTGAGCAGCAAGGCCAGGTAGAGCCCCACTGCAAACTTCGCCACGCTGGCGACGAAGGTGTAGAAGATGGTGAAGAACACCGCCGTCTGGAATTTGGGATCCTCAACGATCCAGATGTAGTTTTCGAGACCGACGAACTCGCCGGGGCGACCGATCTTGGCATCGGTGAACGACAGCCAAATGCCAAGACCGAGCGGATAAACCAGGAACATCAGGAGGAACACCGCCGTGGGCAGCATGAAGAGCCAACCCAGGGTGTTGCGCGAATTCATCATTCGCGACCACAGGGTCGTGGGGGCAACGGCATGGGACACGATGGTGTTCTCCTGACTCAAGCTCAACGATAGATGCGCTTGGCTTGGCGCTCAGCCACGCTGATCGCTTCCTTGATGGTGGCACGACCCGTGCAGACCGAGGCCACCATGTCGAGCATGACGAAGTCGGCCAAGGCAGAGGCCGCCTTCTCGCCCACGGAGCCTTCGCCACCTGCGGTCAGGGTGCGCTTGGCCACGTCGCGCAGCATGGACAGCTTGGGGTCGGACTTCCACACGGGGTTGTTGTCGTAGGCATTGAGCGGGTGGGTGAGGTAGGCCACGCCGCCTTGCAGCCACTTGTCGTAGTTTTCGGCTTCGAGGGTGAAGCTCAGGAAGGCCTTGCAAGCGTTGGGAAACTTGGAGTACTTCATGGCCATCATGGGGTAGGCAATGTGGAACTCGGTGGGCTTGCCAACGGGACCGACAGGCCACAGCGAGTGGTTCATGTCGTCCATGATTTCTTTCATCTTGGGGTCCGCAGCAGCACCCGCTTTGGCAGCGGCGTAAATCGACACGCCGTTGTTGGTGACCGAAATCTGGCTTTGCAAGAAGGCCTTGTTGTTGAAGGCGTCGTTCCAGGAGGCGGTGCCGTCGACAAAGGTCTCGGACAAGGCCTTGATGTATTCCAGCGCCTTGACGGTCTCGGGCGAATTGATGACGACGTTGTCTTTCTTGTCGACCAGGTTGGCGCCGTGTGCCCACATGGCCCAGTGCACCCAGGCATTGCCGTCACCAGAGGCGCGACCCAGGGCGAAACCACCGGGGGTGGATTTGGCCTTGAGGGCTTTCATCATTTCGAGGAAGCCAGCGGTGTCACCGGGGACGGACTTGAAGCCGGCCTTTTCGATCATGCTCTGGCGATAGTTGATGACGTTGCCGTTGTAGGCCACGGGCAGGGCGATCCAGCGGCCTTTGGACTGGCCGTAGGTCACTGCGGTGGGCACCCAGCCGCCATATTTCTTGCCCAGGTAGTCGGCCACATCGGTGACGTCCAGGCACTTGTTGGGGAAGAGGTGGGGCAGGGAGTACAGACCCCAGAAGAGGTCGGGACCTTGTCCGGTGTTGGCGGCCACGCTGGCCTTGGGCTGAACATCGTCGAGCGACTCGTTGAGCACCTTGACTTCCACGCCGGTAGCTTGGGAGAAGGCAGCCACCAGAGCCATGTATGCATCCTCTTCGCTTTGCACAAAGCGCTTCCAGCGCAGGATTTGCAGCTTGGCGCCTTTTTCAGGCTTCCAGGCGTTGGTGTTGGCCCATGCGTTGGCGAAAAGGCTCAGGTTGCCCAGCGCGCCAGCGCCAGCCAAGGCTGCACCGGATTTCAGGGCGTCGCGCCGTGAGAATTGGCGTGTGGTCATTGCGATCTCCTCGGAGTGTGATGAAGGTAGTGAAAGGGCCTGGACCTTGGGATGTCAGACGGAGACCCGGTTGCCGCTGACGGGATCGAAAACATGCGAGTTCGCCAAACGGGGGCGAAGCTTGACCTTGAGGCCGGGTGCAAAGGCGTGGCGTTCCCGGAAGACCGCCAGCACGTCTTGTTGACCCAGACGGGAGAGCACCAGGGTCTCGGATCCCGTGGGCTCCACCACTACCACCTCAACCCCCAGACCCTCGTCGGCGAGGTCCAGGTGTTCGGGGCGGATGCCAAATTCGATGGCCTGGCCGTCGCTCAGGCTTTGCTTCAACTCGGGCAAGGGCAGCATTTCACCTGTGACCGTCTCGATCATGGGCTGGGCGCCTGCGCGGTAAGTGCCCTTGATGAAGTTCATGGCAGGTGAGCCAATGAAGCCCGCCACAAATTTGTTGGCGGGTTTGTCGTAGAGCGACAAGGGAGAACCGATCTGCTCAATGATGCCGTCGTGCATCACCACGATCTGGTCGGCCATGGTCATGGCCTCGATCTGGTCGTGGGTCACGTAAATGGATGTGGTCTTTAGCCGCTGGTGCAGTTCTTTGATCTCAGTGCGCATGGCCACGCGCAACTTGGCATCGAGGTTGGAGAGCGGTTCGTCGAACAAAAACACCTGGGGGTCGCGAACAATGGCGCGACCCATGGCCACGCGCTGGCGCTGGCCACCCGAGAGCTGGCGGGGGAAGCGGTCGAGCAGTTGAGTCAACCCCAGAATGCCAGCGGCTTCGTTGACGCGCGAGGCGATCTTGGACTTGTCGACATTGGCCAGGCTCAGCGAGAAGGCCATGTTCTCGCGCACCGTCATGTGTGGGTAGAGGGCATAGTTTTGGAACACCATGGCAATGTCGCGCTCCTTGGGCGCCACCTGGTTGACGACCTTGCCGCCAATCGAGATGGAGCCTTCGGTGATGTTCTCCAGGCCAGCCACCATGCGAAGCAGGGTGGACTTGCCGCAGCCCGATGGGCCAACCAGCACGGTGAATGAGCCGTCTGGGATGTCGATGCTCACACCGTGGAGAATTTCGACTTCTCCGAATCGTTTTTTGACGTGATCAATGCTGACGCTGGCCATGAAATCCTCAATGGGTGGGGCAGGTCCAAGCAGAACCAGCCCGGTTGACACGAGGCTGAACCATACGGGCGATCCTGGGTGTCAGGCATCAGTAATTTCCCGTTGTTTGTCCCAAATTTGTCTGATAACCTGACGAAATGGCCGATTTAAACCCCAGTTCTCCGTCTCGCTCCGGCACTGAACCTTTGGGCATCAAGTTACAGGCGCGTCGCCTGTCTGATCAGCTCGCGGATCGCCTGCGCGAGCAAATCGAATGCGGGGTCTGGCAACCCAATGAGCGCATCCCCACCGAGGCCAAGTTGTGCGAGCAGCACGCTGTGTCGCGCTCCGTGGTGCGAGAGGCGGTTCACCAACTGCGCAGCCAGGGCCTGCTGCAATCGCGCCAGGGCTCGGGCATGTATGTGGTGCCCCAGCGCCACCGCGCCTGGCAACCCGATTTGTCGCTGTTGGGCTCCATGCAGGGCGTGGTCCAGATGATGGAGTTGCGCCGCGTGGTGGAGTCGGGCATGGCCCCATTGGCGGCAGAACGTGCCAAGGCCTCTCAGATCAAAGCCCTCTGGAAAGCTTTTCAAGCCATTGATGAGGCCACCAACTCAGGCCAAAGCGGTGTGGCAGAGGACTTTGCCTTTCACCGTGCCATCGCCGAGGCCTCCAACAACCCCCAATTTGTTCGCCTCATAGGCTACCTGGAGCAATACCTGCTCGATGCCATGAGCGTGACCAAACACAATGAAGCCCGCCGCAGCGACTTCATGGAGCAAGTGCGCGACGAGCACCGCGCCATCGTGCAAGCCATTGCCGACCGCGACCCCGAAGCCGCACGCAAGGCTGCCACCACCCACATGGAGCTGGGACAGTGGCGGCTGAGCGAAGGCGGTTGGCTCAAATCCAGATTCAAATCCAAAGCAAAAGGAACTTCCTCATGAGACTGCTCATCACCGGCGGAGCCGGCTTCATTGGTGCACGCCTGGTGCGCAGCCTGTTGGCGCAAGGCCAGCTTGCGGGCAAACCCATTGGCGAGATCGTCATTGCCGACCAGTTCGCCCCCCCTGCCGACCTGGCTCAGCACCCCAAAGTCAAGGCGCTCACCGGTCCCTTGCTGGCGCAGTGCGAGGGCTTTTCCAAAACCTCTTTCGATGGCGTCTTCCACCTGGCCTCGGCAGTCTCCGGTGAGTGCGAGGCCGACTTCGACCTGGGCTTGCGCTCCAACCTCGACTCCACCCGCGCGTTGCTCGATGCCTTGCGCCATGGTGGGCATGGTCCCCGGGTGGTGTTTTCCAGCTCGATTGCGGTCTATGGTCCAGACCCGGCCCACCCCTTGCCCGCTGTGGTCGATGACGACACCCTGCCGTGCCCGCAGACTTCCTACGGCACCCACAAGCTCATGTGCGAACTCATGGTGGCCGACTACACCCGCAAGGGCTACATCGATGGGCGCAGCGCTCGCCTCATGACCGTGAGCGTGCGACCCGGCAAGCCCAATGGTGCGGCCTCGTCGTTTTTCAGCGGCATCATCCGCGAGCCTTTGGCGGGTGTGGAAGCGGTCTGCCCCGTGGATGCCCAGGTTGGCCACCCCGTGTCCTCGCCTGGCAAAACCATCGAAGGCCTCATTCGCGTGTTCGAGGCCGAGCGCGAGGCCTACCAGGGTCGCAGCGCCATGAACCTCGCTGGCATCAACATCACCGTGGCCGAGATGCTCGCTGCCCTCGAAGAGGTGGCTGGTCCCAAGGTGCGCGCACGCGTGCGCTTTGAGCGCGACGAGAACATCGCCCGCATCGTCGACAACTGGCCCAAGGCCGCTCACTCGCCCCGCGCGGCACGCCTGGGGCTCAAGTCCGATGCCTCTTATGCCGACATCATTCGCCAGTACATTGCCGATTGCCGGGCCAGCGGGCTGGCCGACACTGCCCTCAAAGGGTTATCCTGAAGCGGCATTCACAAGGAGTTGAGCCATGAGCAACGAAACCCCCAACGTCATGCTGGTGTCCCAGGTCATGCCCTACATGGCACAGGCGCTGAACGAGCAGTACGTGGTCCATGAAAAAGACCACATCACCGACCCTGGCGCCTTGCAGCGCATCCGCGCCATCGTGGGCGGCGGCGACTCCAAGGTCGAGGCCAAGCTCATGGCCTTGTTGCCCCACCTCGAGATGATCTCGGTGGTGGGGGTGGGTTACGACGGCGTGGACGTCAAGGCCGCGCTCGAGCGTGGCATCCGCATCAGCCATACGCCCAATGTGCTCAACGACGACGTGGCCGACCTGGCCCTGGCGCATTTGCTCAATGTGGCCAGGCGCTTGCCTCAGGCCGACCGGTTTGTGCGCAACAGCGACTGGGTGGACGGACCCTACCCCTTGAGCCGCAAGCTCTCGGGCTCACGCCTGGGTCTGGTGGGCATGGGGCGCATTGGCCAAGCGATTGCCAAGCGCGCACTGGCCTTTGACATGAGCATCAGCTACACCGCACGCAGCCCGCGCGCCGAAGTGCCTTACACCTTTCACGCCACGCCCGAGGCATTGGCTGCCAATGTGGATTTCCTCGTTGTCATCACGCCAGGCGGTCCGGGCACGCGCCACCTCATCAACGCCGCGGTGCTCAAGGCGCTTGGCCCCAAAGGCTATTTGGTGAACGTGGCGCGCGGCTCGGTGGTCGACGAGGCAGCGCTCGTCGAGGCCTTGCAGAAAAAGCAAATTGCAGGAGCCGGGTTGGATGTGTTTGCAGATGAGCCCCGCGTGAGTGCGGAGCTGCGCAACCTGCAAAACGTGGTGCTCACCCCGCACGTGGGTAGCGCCACCTTTGAAACGCGCAAAGCCATGTCAGACCTTGCGCTGGCCAACCTCAGGGCTCACTTCCAGGGTGAGCCGCTGGTGTCGCCCATTCCTGAGTGTCAGGCCTGAGGGTAGGCCTG
>RGCL01000052.1 GCA_009919175.1 Betaproteobacteria bacterium | reverse complement strand
ACCATGAAGGAGCGGCTGTCGGCGCTTGAGAAGAAGTCCGCTGAGGAAGGAATTCTTCTGACAGAGGCACAGGTTGCTGCCTTGGAACGAAAAAAAGTGGAGGCCGAGGTTATTGGCGAAATTGAGACGCACCACCCTGGCTACCTCGTGAGTCAGGACACGTTTTATGTTGGCACTCTGAAAGGCGTAGGCCGCGTCTACCAGCAAACCGTGGTGGCCAACATGGGCTCGCACGTCAATGTGCTCATCTTCATCGTCATCATCATCGGTGGCCTGGGCTCCACGCTGGGCGCATTGGTGGGGGCGGTGCTGGTTGGCCTCATGGCCAACTACACCGGCTACCTCTTTCCCAAGCTCGCGCTGTTTTCCAACATCGCCCTCATGGTGGCCATTTTGTTGTGGCGGCCACAAGGCGTTTACCCTGTGGTGCAGCGATGAGGGCGCGCCTGAACCGTTGGCTTTCGGGCGACTGGCCTCGCAGCCGTGTGCTGGGCGTGGCATTGCTGGTCATGCTGCTTGGCCTGGGCTTGGCACCGTGGCTCTTTCCCAGCGTCAAGGCGGTGAACGTGGCAGCCAAGATCCTCATCTTCATCGTGCTGGTGGCCAGCTACGACTTGCTGCTGGGCTACACCGGCATCGTGAGTTTTGCCCACACGATGTTTTTTGGCCTGGGTGCCTATGGCGTGGCCATGGCCATGAACGCTCAACCCACTGCACAGAATCTGGTGCTGGGCGTGTTGTGCGCGATGGTGCTCTCGACCGTGCTGGCCTTGCTCATTGGTTTGTTTTCGCTGCGGGTGCGTGCCATTTTCTTCGCCATGATCACGCTGGCGGTGGCCTCGGCTTTCATGACCCTGGCCTCGCAACTCTCCGGGATCACAGGCGGTGAAGATGGTCTCACCTTCAGCTTGCCCCTGTGGTTGTCGCCGTCCTTTGAATGGTCCGAAGAGCCTCTGGCCTTGCCCTGGGGCGAGGTGGACCTCAATGGACGTCTGGCCGCCTATTACTTGTTGTTCACCAGCGCTGTGGTGCTGTTCTTGATCATGCTGCGCTGGGTCAATTCACCCTTTGGGCGTGTCCTGCAAGCCATTCGCGAAAACGAATTTCGCGCCGAGGCTCTGGGCTACCCCGTGGTGATTTATCGCACCCTCGCCACCATGCTGTCGGCCATGATGGCCACGTTGGCGGGCTGCATGCTGGCCATCTGGTTGCGCTACAACGGCCCCGACACCTCGCTCTCCTTCGAGATCATGCTTGACGTGCTGCTCATGGTGGTCATTGGCGGCATGGGTACCTTGTACGGTGCGGTGGTGGGCAGCGGCGTGTTCCTGCTGGCACAAAGTTATTTGCAAGACGTGCTTGCAGCCTTGGCCAACCTCACCTCGGCATGGCCTTGGTTGTCAGCCCTGTTCACGCCCAACCGCTGGCTCTTGTGGCTGGGGCTGATGTTCGTGCTCTCGGTCTATCACTTCCCAACCGGCATCGTGGGCGTGTTGCGCCAAAGGGCGCAGCGTGTGCATGCGCAGGTGGGCAAAGTCGACTCGTCCAAGCCCTAAAGCCCATCCCTCAAGAGGAAAGCCATGTTCCATCCCCACGCTCAATCCCGTTATCTGCGCTGTGAAGACCGGGAGATCCATTGCATGGACTGGGCGCCCAACCCAGCGGCGACACCCCGCCCTGTGGTGGTCGCGTGGCATGGCCTCGCACGCACAGGGCGCGACATGGATGCCCTGGCTCAACACCTGAGCCAGCAAGGCCACCGGGTGATCTGCCCCGATACCCTGGGGCGCGGTCTTTCGCAGTGGAGCCCCAACCCCGAGGCCGAGTACTGCCTGAGTTTTTATGCGAGGCTTGCTTTGTCCTTGCTTGATCAGTTGGGCGTGCAGCGTTGCCTGTGGGTGGGCACATCGATGGGCGGTGCTGTGGGCTTGCACGCCGCCAATGGCCTCTTGCGCGGGCGCATTCAAGCCCTGGTGCTCAACGACATGGGGCCAGAGATTGCGAAAGCTGCTGTCGAGCGCATCCGCACCTATGCGGGCAGCCCCTCGGCCTTTGACACCGTGAGCGAGCTGGAGGCGTACTTTCGCACCGTCTACAAACCCTATGGCTGGCTGAGCGATGCGCAGTGGACGCTGCTCACCGAAAGCTCGGTGCGCCGCTTGCCCGATGGGCGTGTGACGCCCCATTACGACCCCCGCATGGTGATGCAGTTCACCCACCACCCCGAGGACTACAACCTGTGGGCCGCCTTTGAAGGGGTGGACGTGCCCATGCTGTGCCTACGTGGTGAGCATTCCGACTTGCTGCTGCGCGAGACCACCGAGCAAATGCCCCGGCGCAACCCCAGAGCGCGGGTGGTGGAGGTACCGGGTTGCGGGCATGCGCCCGCGCTGAATGTGGATGCGCACTACGAGTTGATTGATGGATTTTTCAATTGTTGATCACATCAACAAATGCTCACCCGCGTTGTCGCCACCCAAAATGACGTAGTTCACGCGGCGAATGTCCATCAGCTGGGTGCCGCCCGCATAAGAGACTGAACTTTGAAGGTCTTCCTGCATTTCGCGCAGGGTATCGGCCAGGTGGCCTTTGACCGGCTCCAGGATGCGCTTGCCTTCCACGTGCTTGTATTCGCCCTTGTTGAAGTCTGAAGCTGAGCCGTAGTATTCCTTGTAGCGCTTGCCGTCGACTTCCACGGTCTGGCCGGGGCTTTCTTCGTGGCCGGCGAGCATGGAGCCCACCATGACCATGGTTGCGCCAAAGCGGATGCTCTTGGCGATGTCGCCATGCTCGCGGATGCCGCCATCGGCAATGATGGGTTTGGTGGCCACGCGCGAACACCATTTGAGCGCCGAGAGTTGCCAGCCGCCCGTGCCAAAGCCGGTCTTCATGCGGGTGATGCACACCTTGCCAGGGCCAATGCCGACCTTGGTGGCATCAGCGCCCCAGTTTTCGAGGTCGATCACCGCCTCGGGCGTGCCCACGTTGCCCGCGATCACAAAGGCCTTGGGCAGGTGCTGCTTGAGGTAGCCGATCATCTTTTGCACGCTCTCGGCATGGCCGTGTGCAATGTCGATGGTGATGAAGTCGGGGCACAGGCCTTCGGCCTTGAGCTGATCCACGGTCTGGTAGTCGGGCTGCTTCACGCCCAGGGAGATGGACGAATAGACGCCTTTGTTTTTCATGTCGCGCACAAAGGCCACGTTGTCGAGGTCAAAGCGGTGCATCACATAAAAGTAACCGTTGCGACCCATCCATTCGCAAATGTTGGCGTCCACCACGGTTTTCATATTGGCAGGGACCACCGGGATCTTGAACGTGTGCGTGCCCAGGGTGACGCTGGTGTCGCATTGCGACCGGCTTTCCACGCGGCAGCGGCGTGGCAAGAGGAGGATGTTGTCGTAATCAAAGATTTCCATGAACCAAGCTCCAAAAATGACAAAAGCGAGCGCTTGGCTTGGCCGGTCTTAAGGGCGTACACGCCAACAAAAAACCGGGCACAAGAATCTTGGGCCCGGTGACCGATGTTATCACCAGCCCCTGACGGTGTGCAGGGGCTGGCGAACCGAGTCTTTAGTGTGCGTCAGCTTGCTTGGCTGCGGCAATGGCCTCGCTGGCATCGCTTTGGCTACCATTGAAAAACAGGTTGAGCAAGACCGCACTGAGCGAGGCCAGCAAGATGCCCGACTCGATCAGAGGATGCAGACCATGCGGCATCCATTGTTTGAAGTTGGGCGCGATCAGCGGAATCATGCCAACGCCAATCGAGATGGCTACGATCAACGAATTGAAGCGGTTGTTCTTGAAGTCCACGCTCGCCAGGATGCGAATGCCGGTGGCGGCCACCATGCCAAACATCACCAGGCCAGCGCCACCCAGCACCACGGTGGGCAAGGATTCCACCAGCGCAGCCATTTTGGGCAACAGCCCCAAGGCGATGAGGATCAGGCCGCCTGCCACGCACACAAAGCGGCTCTTGACCCCAGTCACGGCCACCAGCCCCACGTTCTGCGAAAAGCTGGTGTAGGGAAAGGTGTTGAAGATGCCGCCGAGCAAGGTGCCCAGGCCATCGGTGCGCAGGCCTGAGCTCAATGCGGGTTGATCGATGGGTTTGCCCGTCATTTCGCTCAAGGCCAAGAACATGCCCGTCGATTCAATCATGACCACGATCATGACCAGGGTCATGGTCAGGATGAGCACGGGATCAAAGATGGGCATGCCAAAGTGAAAGGGCATGATCACATCGAACCAAGCGGCCTTGCCCACCTTCTCAAAAGTCATGAGCCCCATGGCGGTGGCCACCACGCCACCGATGACGATGCCCAGCAGCACCGAGATGTTGGCCACAAAGCCTTTGGCAAAGCGCGAAATCAGCAAAATGGCGCACAGCACCAGGGCGGCGATGCCCACACCGGTTAGATCGGCGTACTTTGGGTTGGGCATCTTGGGCATGAGCGCCAGATCTTTGGGGATGGGCGGCAGGGCAGAGCCGGGCGCGCTGGCGGCGGCTGTGGCGGCATCCAGCCACTGCTTGTGTTCAGGCGCGAGCACCGAAGGTGCTGTTGGACCGACCGGGTTACCAAAAATCCAGTTGATGCCAATGCGCATGAGGCTAATGCCAATCACGGCAATGATGGTGCCAGTGACCACAGGCGGGAAGAACCTCAGCATGCGGCTCACCAGTGGCGCAATGAGGATGGAGATCAGGCCAGCACCAATGATGGAGCCAAAGATCAATTGCGCACCCGCTGTGCCTGGATTGGCATTGGCCATGGCCACCATGGGGGCGACGGCGGCAAAGGTCACGCCCATCATCACGGGCAGGCGAATGCCAAACCACTGGGTTGCGCCCAGGGATTGGATCAGCGTCACCAGGCCGCAGCAAAACAGGTCTGCCGAGATCAGGAAGGCCACATCTTCTGGGCTGAGCTTGAGCGCACGGCCAATGATGAGGGGAACGGCCACAGCGCCGGCATACATCACCAGCACGTGCTGCAAGCCCAGGGCGGCGAGCTGGCCAGAGGGCAGCCGCGCATCGACAGGGTGGACGGAAGAGGTCATGGATCGAGCTCCTTGAAAGGAATTTGAACAATTAAGGGTTAATGCATTCAAAACTGTATACACAATTACACGACGTGAACTCAGGACAAACCCAGGCTTTCTAGAATGCCCGCATGCACCCATCCCCCCTTTTGAACGGCCTCAACGATGAGCAGCGCCACGCCGTCTTGCTTCCCGACACCCATGCGCTGATCCTAGCGGGCGCGGGATCGGGCAAAACCCGAGTCCTCACCACCCGCATGGCCTGGCTGCTGCAAAGCCAGCGGTGTTCGCCCGGGGGCATTCTTGCGGTCACCTTCACCAACAAGGCCGCGCGCGAAATGCTCACTCGCTTGCAGGCCATGTTGCCGCTGAACGTGAGGGGCATGTGGGTGGGCACCTTCCATGGCTTGTGCAACCGCATGCTGCGCGCGCACTGGAAGCTGGTGGCCTTGCCCCAGGCCTTTCAGATCCTCGACACCCAGGACCAGCTCTCCGCCCTCAAGCGCGTCTACAAGGCCAATGGCATTGACGAGGAGCGATTGCCCATCAAGCCCACCCAGTGGTTCATCGCCGGCTGCAAGGAAGACGGCCTTCGCCCCAACGATGTCGATGCCCGCGACCCCGACACGCGCAAGCGCGTGGAGATCTATGCGCTCTACGAGGCCCAATGCCAACGCGAGGGCGTGGTGGACTTTGGCGAATTGATGCTGCGCTCCTACGAATTGCTGCGCGACAACACCGCCTTGCGCGAGCACTACCAGCATCGCTTCTCGCATGTGCTCGTCGATGAATTTCAGGACACCAACCGCTTGCAATACGCCTGGCTCAAGTTGTTGTGCGGTCCCCAGACCAGTCTCTTTGCCGTGGGCGACGATGACCAGAGCATCTACGCCTTTCGCGGCGCTCGCGTAGGCAACATGGCCGACTTCGTGCGCGAGTTTGAAGTGCAGCACACCATCAAGCTCGAACAGAACTACCGCAGCCATTCCAACATCCTTGACAGTGCCAACGCCCTGATTGGCCACAATAAGAACCGCCTGGGCAAGAACTTGCGCACCGATGCGGGCGCAGGCGAGCCCGTGCGGGTGGTGGCCTTGTCCACCGATCTGGCCGAGGCCCAGTGGCTGGTGGAGGAGATTCGCCACCTCAAGCGAGAAGGCCGCGAGGCCACCGGCGGCACAGGGGTGGACAGGCTGGACGAAGTGGCGGTCCTCTACCGCAGCAACGCACAAAGCCGTGTGCTCGAAACCGCGCTCTTCAATGCGGGCATGCCTTACCGCGTGTATGGGGGTATGCGATTTTTCGAGCGTGCCGAGATCAAGCATGCCCTTGCTTACCTGCGCTTGCTCGACAACCCCAACGACGACACCAGTTTTTTGCGGGTGGTGAATTTCCCGCCGCGTGGCATTGGCGCGCGCAGCATCGAGCAGCTCCAGGACGCAGCGCGTGCGCAAGGCGCGTCGCTGTCGCAGGCGGTGGCTCAGGTGAGTGGCGCAGCGGGCGCCAAACTCAACGGCTTCATTGCATTGCTCGATGTCATCCGCGAGGCCGGTCAAGGTCAACCCTTGCGCCAGTGGGTGGAGCTGGTGTTGCAGCACAGTGGTCTCATTGAGCACTACCGCAAGGACCGCGAGGGCGAAGACCGCATCGACAACCTCAACGAACTCGTCACGGCCGCCGAAAGCTTTGTGACCCAGGAAGGTTTTGGCAAGCAAGCACCCGGCAGTGAGGAGTCGGCCTGGGTGAACCCCGACACGGGCGAGACCGAATCGCCGCTGAGTGCTTTTTTGACGCATGCCGCGCTGGAGTCGGGCGACAACCAGGCGCAGGCCGGGCAGGAGGCCGTGCAACTCATGACGGTTCATTCGGCCAAGGGGCTGGAGTTTGATGCAGTGTTCATCACTGGCATGGAGGAGGCCTTGTTCCCCCATGAAAACGCGCTCAACGACCTCGATGGACTTGAGGAGGAGCGTCGCCTCATGTATGTGGCCATCACGCGGGCACGCAAGCGCCTCTATCTGAGCCACACCGAGCAACGCATGTTGCACGGACAAACGCGCTTTCACATTCGAAGCCGCTTCATTGACGAATTACCCGAGCAAGCCATCAAGTGGATTCACCAGACTCACCCCGCCGGGGCTGGCCATGGTTGGAGCGCAGGGGGCAGGGCCGGTGGCAGCATGGCCTGGAGTTCGCAGAGCGCAGCCCCGTGGTCGGGGTCAGCGGGTGCGCCCGCAGCGGTGGCTCAACCCAAAGCCCAGGCAGAAAGCCGTCATGCCTGGCTCAAGCAGGGCAGCCAGGTGTTTCACACCAAGTTTGGCGAAGGCACGGTCTTGGCCGTCGAGGGCATCAACGACGACGCGCGCGCGCAAATCAACTTCTCACGCCATGGGGTCAAGTGGTTGGCCTTGTCGGTGGCCAAGCTCACGCCCATTGCCTAAGTGGTGGGGGACATGGCTGCCCCAAGGGGGTGTTCAGCCTCAGGCTTGCAGGTCCAGCTGGGGCTCAAAGCAGGCCATGAAGCTGAAGTAGCTGGAGGTGAAAAACATGGCCGCCAGCAAGATCAGCGCTGGCGTGAGCGTGAGGCTTGAAGCCTCGCCCAGGTCCAGCAAACCCGACACAAAGATCACCGCAAAGATCACGACCAGGATCAGCACGATCCAGGTGATGAGGTAGACCAGAAACGCTTTCCAGTTGGAGAGGCACGCCATCAGGCTGAAAAAAAGGCTTTTGGACACTGGCACGCCATGCCATTGCACGAGGGCTGGCGCATGCCAAAACATCGCCGAGACCGGGATGTAGACCAGCGTGGCGGTCCAGACGGCCGATTCAAACGACGAGGACTGCAAGAGATCGGGCGTGATTTGCCCACCAAACAGGTAGAGCGACGCGAATTGACCGTCGTCGATCAAGGCCGACAGGCCCAGCACGCCCACAAAAAAGAACACATAGGCCAGGCCCAGGCGAAGGGCGGCATTGCGCCGTTCAACGCCAGATCGAAAGGCGGTGAACAGAACCGTGGGCATGGGGAATTGCCCCTGATGCGCCATGCGGGCTGCGGCCATGAGGCCCAGGCTGAATGCAGGAATGAAGACGATGGCGATGAGGTTGCCAATGCGCGGGATGAAGGCAAAGAGGGAGGTGATGATGATGAACATCAAGAAAAGCCCCCCCATGGCAAACGGCTGGCGCCAAAAGGTTCGGATGCCCAATCGCACCCAGGTTGCCCCTTCAGAGGCTTTGACCACATTGAGTTTCATGATGACAGTGTGACAGGGTGTTGGATGCGTTGCAGGATCACGCGCTCAAAGTGGGTGGGATCGTGGGGTTTGAGCAGGCTGGCCTCGCGGGGCAGGTGAAAGTCCCACAGGCGCGAAGTCCAAAAGCGCAGGGCGGCCGCGCGCAGCATGGGATTAAAGAGGCTGCGTTCGGCAGCGCTCAAAGGGCGCTCCTTCTGATAAGCCTGCAAGAAGGCAGCTAGGCGCTGCTCATCCCACTCGCCGGTGGTCAGATCGATGCACCAGTCGTTGAGGCACACACACAAGTCAAACAGCCAGGCATCGTTCCCCGCGAAGTAGAAATCGAACACGCCGCACAAGACCTCGCCGTCGAACATGACGTTGTCGCGAAAGCCGTCGGCATGCACAGGCCCGCGAGGCAAAGCGGCGTAGGCGGAGAGGCTGGCCACATGGTTCTGAAAGGCCAGCTCCTGGGTGATGAGTTGCTGCTGTGCTTCGTTCAAATGTGGCATCACCACCGGGATGGTTTCGTTCCACCAGGGCAAGCCACGCAAATTGGGCTGCAAGCCATCGAAGCCCTCGCCAGCACGGTGCATTCGAGCAAGCCAGTGACCCATTTGGCGGCAATGCACGGCTTGCGGTTGCAGCTGGGGTTGACCCTGGAGGCGGTCGACCACGGCAGCGGGCTTGTCGGCCACCGTGAGCAGGATCTGGCCTTGCTGGTTGGCATTCGGGGCGGGCACGGGGATGCCTTGCTGCGCCAGCCAGCGCATGAGTTCCAGGTAGTAGGGCAGCTCGGCATGGCTGAGCCTTTCGAACAAGGTCAGGACGAATTCGCCCTGATCGGTGTTCAGAAAATAGTTGGTGTTTTCGATGCCACCCTGGATGCCGGTGAGGCTTTCAAACTCACCGATCGCCATGGTGGCAAGCAATTCTCGAACGTGGTCTTCGCTGACGGCGGTGTAAACGGCCATGGGGAGGGTACTCACAAGGAAGCCGCATTGTAGGTCGAGGCACAATGCACCCATGCAAGACCCTGCCCCCATGCTGCTGCTGGTCGATGGCTCCAGCTATCTGTACCGTGCCTTTCACGCCATGCCCGATTTGCGCGCTGTGCCTGGCGATCCCAACAGTGCCCCCACGGGAGCCTTGCGCGGCATCATCAACATGCTGCAAAGCCTGCGCAAAGACTACCCCGCCATGCACCTGGCCTGTGTGTTCGATGCGCCGGGTCCCACCTTCCGCGATGCCTTGTACCCACAGTACAAGGCCAACCGCTCGCCTATGCCCGACGACTTGCGCGCGCAAATCGAACCCATCCACGAGGTGGTCCGCCTGCTGGGCTGGCCGTTGTTGCACGTGCCCGAGGTGGAGGCCGACGATGTGATTGGCACCTTGGCCAAGCGCGCCGCCGACCAAGGCTGGCGCGTCATCATCTCCAGCGGCGACAAAGACCTCAGCCAATTGGTCAACGAACACATCACCATCATCGACACCATGAACGGCAAGGTGCGCGATGTGGCCGGCGTGACCGCCGAATTCGGTGTGCCGCCCTCGCGCATGATCGACTTTCAGGCGCTGGTGGGCGACACCGTGGACAACGTGCCGGGCGTGAACAAGGTTGGCCCCAAGACAGCCGCCAAGTGGTTACAGACTTATGGCGATCTCGATGCCCTCGTGGCCAAGGCCAGCGAAGTCACGGGCGTGGTGGGCGAGAACCTGCGCCAGGCCTTGGATTGGTTGCCCACGGCGCGACAACTGGTCACCATTCGCACCGACTGCGACCTGAGCCAGGCCTTGCCCACATGGCCAGGGCTGGAGGCCTTGGCCGGTGCAAGTCCTGACCTTGACGCCCTCACGGCCTTTGCCGAGCGCTTTGGCTTTCGCGGCCTCATGAAGAGTTTGCAGGCCTCGGCCTCGGGTGAGGCGGGCGGCAAATCCACTTCACCTGCGGCCACGCGCGAACCCGTGGCCGGCCTGGTGGACGCAGAGCCCACAGGTCCTGCACCCGCTGCGGTGGACCTGCAAGTCGAGATCGTCACCGAGCCCCACCACTGGGCTCAATGGCTGGCGCGTTTGCAGTCGGCCGAGCTGGTGGCCATCGACACCGAGACCGACAGCCTGGACGCCATGCAAGCGCAACTGGTGGGCATCAGCCTGAGCGTGAGCCCTGAGCTGGCTGCCTATGTGCCACTGGCGCACGTGGGGCCTGATGCGCCCACGCAGTTGCCACTGGCGCAAGTGCTGGCTGACCTCAAGCTCTGGCTGGAAAACCCGCGCGCCCTCAAGCTGGGGCAGCATGTCAAGTACGACCAGCATGTGTTTGCCAACCATGGCATTCGCGTGCGCGGCTACGCCCACGACACCCTCTTGCAAAGCTATGTGCTGGAGGTCCACCTCGCGCACAGCCTTGAGAGCCTGGCCTTGCGGCATTTGCATCGCGAAGGCTTGAGCTATGAAGACTTGTGCGGCAAAGGGGCCAAGCAAATCCCGTTTGCCCAGGTCGATGTGGCGCAGGCCGCGCGGTACTCTGGCGAGGACGCCAGCTTCACCCTGCAAGTGCATCAGGTCTTGTGGCCGCGCTTGCAGGCCAACCCCGACTTGCTCGCCGTCTACGAATTGGAAATCGCCACCAGCGATGTGCTCTTCACCATGGAGCGGCATGGCGTGTGTGTCGATGCCACGACCCTCATGACGCAAAGCCACGAGTTGGGACAGCGCATCATGGGCTTGGAACAGCAGGCCTATGAACTCGCCGGCCAGCCATTCAATCTGGGCAGCCCCAAACAGTTGGGCGAAATCTTTTTCGACAAGCTCCAGTTGCCCGTCATCAAGAAAACCGCCACGGGCGCGCGCAGCACCGACGAAGAGGTGCTGGAAAAACTCGCCGAGGATTACCCCTTGCCGGCCAAGATCCTTGAATACCGGTCCCTGGCCAAACTCAAAAACACCTACACCGACAAGCTCGCCACGCTGGCCAATCCCATCACAGGGCGCGTGCACACGCACTATGCGCAGGCGGTGGCGGTGACGGGGCGCTTGTCCAGCAGCGACCCCAATTTGCAAAACATCCCCATTCGCACTGCCGAGGGTCGCCGCGTGAGGGAGGCCTTTGTGGCGCCCGAGGGCTGTGTGCTCGCCAGCGCCGATTACAGCCAGATCGAGCTGCGCATCATGGCGCACATCAGCCAGGATGCCGCGCTCATCGCAGCCTTCCAGCAAGGGCTGGATGTGCACCGCGCCACCGCTGCCGAGGTGTTTGGCTTGGCGCCCGAGGCGGTGTCGTCCGAGCAACGCCGCTATGCCAAGGTCATCAACTTTGGCCTCATCTATGGCATGAGCGCCTTTGGTCTGGCCAAGGCCTTGGGCGTGGATCAGGCCGCGGCCAAGGCTTACATCGATCGCTACTTTCAACGCTTTGCAGGGGTCAAGGCCTACATGGACGACATCCGCGAGCAAGCCCGCGAGCAAGGCTATGTGCAAACCGTCTTTGGACGGCGCTTGTATCTGCCCGACATTCGCGCCAATGGTCCACGGCGCGCAGGTGCAGAGCGTGCCGCCATCAATGCACCCATGCAAGGCACGGCGGCGGATCTCATCAAGATGAGCATGGTGAGCGTGCAGGCCACGCTCGACGCGCTCAACAGCCCCGTCAAGATGATCATGCAGGTGCACGACGAATTGGTGTTCGAGTTGCCTCTCTCGCATCAGGATTGGGTGCGCACCGAGGTGCCACGCCTCATGGCCGAGGTGGCCAATTTGCGTGTGCCCCTGCTGGCCGAGGTGGGCATGGGACCCAATTGGGAACAGGCCCATTAAAGATGAAACTTTGCCCCGCACAGGGCTTTGCTTTGTGACAAGATGATGGATTCACAACCCCCTCTCACAGGTCAACCATGAACAATTGGATCAACGATACCCAGGCCTTGTTGGATGTCCCGGCCCAAGCCCCGCACCACGCCTTGAATCGACGCGGATTGCTCAAGTCCAGCCTGGGCGTGGGCTATGCACTTGCAGCCATGCCCATCATGGCGCAAACGGCCATCAAAACCGATGCCCAAGGTCTGGACGTGGGCGAGGTCGTCATCAAGGTGGGCAACGATCAGGTGCCCGTTTACCGCGCACGTCCAGCCCAATCCACCAACGCCCCGGTGGTGTTGGTGATCTCTGAAATTTTTGGTGTTCACGATTACATCGCCGATGTGGCGCGTCGCCTGGCCAAGGCTGGCTACTACGCCATGGCGCCCGATTTGTTCATGCGCCAAGGCGACCCCAGCTCTTATGGCGAGATCGCCAAACTCAACGCCGAAGTGATCAGCAAAGTGCCCGATGCGCAAGTGATGGGCGACCTCGATGCCTGCGTTGAATTCGCCGCCACCGAAGGCGCAGACACCCAGCGCCTGGCCATCACTGGTTTTTGCTGGGGCGGACGCATCACCTGGCTGTATGCCGCGCACCAACCCAAGCTCAAGACTGCGGTGGCCTGGTATGGCCGTCTGGTGGGGCAGACCAATGCCTTTCAAACCGCGCACCCCTTGAGCCTGGCGGCTCAAGTCAAAGTGCCTGTGCTGGGCTTGTATGGTGGCGAGGACACGGGCATCCCCGTGAGCACCGTGGATCAAATGAAGCAAGCCCTGGCCAAAGCGCCGGGTGCGGCTTCCCGTTCTGAATTCGTCATCTATCCGCAAGCGCCCCATGCCTTCCATGCGGACTATCGCGGCACTTATCGCGCCGATGCCGCACAGGACGGCTGGCAGCGCATGTTGGCCTGGTTCAAGAAATACGGGGTCTGAGTCCATCCATGTTCGAGGTCTTGTTGGGTACTGCATTGAGCGGCGTGGGCAGTGTGCTCATCGCCGCCTGGTTGACCCAAGCGTTGTTGGCGCGCTGGAGCCGGGCTTTGCTGAGCCTGGCTGCCGGGGCCTTGTTGGCCACCGCACTCATGCATTTGTTGCCCGAGGCGTTCGAGTCGGGGATGGACGCCCATGGTCTCTTTGCGACCTTGCTCGGTGGGTTGGTGTTCTTCTTTTTGCTCGACAAGGCCGAGCTGTGGCACCACGGTCATGAGCACCACCAAGGCCTGGGTCACAACGAGCAAGATCATGGACATGACCATGCGCACGCTCACGATCACACGCATGACCACGCACATGGCCATGCGCACGGCTATGCAGGCAGTTGGTCCGTTCTGTTTGGCGACAGCATCCACGCTTTGGGCGATGGCATCTTGGTCGCTGCTGCGTTTTTGATCCATCCCTCCTTGGGTTGGGCAGCGTGCGTGGCCGTCTTGGCCCACGAAGTCCCTCACCACATCGGTGACTTGGTGGTGTTGCGGCAAAACGGTCAGGCGCTCTCCAGTGCGCTGGGGCGTTTGTGCCTGGCGGGTTCAGCCACCATGGTCGGTGGGGTGGTGGGCTATGCCTTCATCCAAGGCCACGAAGACTGGTTGCCTTACTGGGTGGTCCTGGCCAGCAGCAGCTACATCTACGTCTCGCTGGCAGACCTGATCCCGCAGTTGCAACAACGCCTGAGCGCGCGAGAGACGCTGGTTCAGGTGGTGGCACTGGCGATGGGCATCGCGTTGGTGAGCCTCACCGCCAGCCTCACGCACGGCATGCACTGAATTCAGGCTTCGTCGCCTTTGGCGCAGGGCAGGCCGGGTGTATTGCACCATTCACTCCAGCTGCCGGGGTAGAGGCGAGCACGCCCCAGCCCCGCCACTTCCATGGCCAAGAGGTTGGGGATGGCACTGATGCCGCTGCCGCACTGGTGAATCACTTGAGCAGGATCTTGGCCTGCGAGCAAAGCCAAAAATTCTTCGCGCAGTTGTGCTGCGGGCTTGAACAATCCATCGGCTTGCAGGTTGAGTTGAAAGGGGCGGTTGCGTGCGCCAGGAATATGGCCTGCAACTGGATCCAGCGGCTCCGTCTCGCCCAGGTAACGGGGGCGTGCGCGGGCATCGACGATCACAGGTCCTTTGCCCAGGCTGGCCGCCACCTGCTGGGTGGTGAGCCAGTCCACTCGGGCATCGCGCAAGGCCAGCGTGCAAGCGGGCACAGCCTCAGCGGGACCTGAAGACACTGCATGACCTGCAGCCTGCCATGCGGCCAGACCGCCATCGAGTACAGCCACCGCTTCGTGGCCACACCATTTGAGCAACCACCACAGGCGAGCGCAGTAATTGGCTTGTTGCTGGTCGTACACCACCACCTGGGTGTGGTTGTCCACGCCATGTTGCCCCATCCATTCGGCCACCCGTTCGCGCGGGGGCAAGGGATGGCGGCCGGCATTGATGCCGTCGGCCACGCTGCCGCACAAATCGCCTTGCACATCGGCGTAGTGTGCGCCGGGCAGGTGCGACTTGAGGAACATCTCCAGTCCGAGCGGCGGGTTCATGAGGTCGCCGCTGCAATCAAAGATGCGCACGCGTTCGCCGCGTTCGAGTAGGTGGGAGAGTTCGGTCACAGTGATCAGGGTGGTGTGCATGGGGTGGCTTTCAAAAAAAGATGTCAGTCCTCGCATCATCCAGGACTTGATGCGGGCTTGTGGGTCAGGGATTCAAGTCATGAAGTGCCGCTAATTGCGTCTTCAAGTCGCTCAACTCTGTCATGCCGGAGTCGATTGGGATGAACAACCCAAAGGCCATGAACAAGGGTCGGAGCAGGCAATGAAGCACTTGAGACGCATCACCATTCAAATCGAAACAATGAATCTTATTCCGGAATCTATTTCCGAAGTTTGCGTCGCGAACGACACCTTTTTATACGTGGGCTGTATGCAGTTCATGGGGACAATCAAAAGTTAATTCGAGTCAGTCATCATGGATGTTTTTGTTGTCACGATCACTTCGAAGGACGGCGTCAGCACGCAAAAAGTGTTGCCCAAGTCCAAGGGATTGAATCCCGTTGTGCGCTCCCCTGGGGGGAACGCCAAGGTCGTAGCGACTTTGGTGGATGCACTTGAACCGGGCCAAGGCCCACTTAGCGCAAATAGTGCAGATGCGCAATTTCCTGTTGAACCACTGGAGTTGGCACCGTTGTCTGCCGACGCCAGTCAGCCGACCGATCTCGCGGACAGCCCCTCGCAAGTGCCGCTGTCTGGACAGGCCTGGGAGGTCGTCGATGCAGACCACCCGGTGGAGTCAAGCCATGAACCTGCCCTCACTCTGGAGGGGCAAGCGCTTGAGCTCATGGCGCAGGCCAACATCCCCATAGCCTTGCCCACGGCCACGTATTCGGCCACGGCCACCACCTCGGCGGCAACATCGGCAGCCACCTCTTCCGCGTCTTCAGCAGCCACTTCAGCAGCGACCTCTGCCACCACGGCGTCCGCTGCATCAGGCATGGGCAGCGCAGCGGTTGTGGCCGAAACCGGGGGGATGGTCGGCCTGGGTTTTGGTCCCTTTGTGCTCGGTATTGGGGCGGTCGCCTCGCTGAAAAAGTCTGGCTCTACCGCCTCGGCCTCGGACGGCAACCTCATTTCTGGCTCGGTGTTTGCGGGTCCGGTGTCGGGCGGCCTGAAAGTCACGGTTTACTCTGCATCCGGCACTGAACTCGCTCAAGCTGCGGTGGGAGCCAACGGCAGCTTCCAGGTCAATTTGGGCAACTACACCGGCCCGGTGTTTGCCAAGGTTGAAGACACCAATGCCGGCGACACCAACTACATCAGCGAGGTCACGGGCACAGCGGTGGACATTCATGTCACCCTGCTGGCCGTGAGCAACATCAAGGCTGGAACCACCTCGCTCTACATCACCCCTTTGACGACCATTGCTGCGCAAAAGGCTGGCGTGCTGGCCGATGGCACGGGGCTGGACCCCGCGATTGCCACCTCACTCACTGCCACCCAGGTGAACAATGCCAACCTGGGTACGGCCAAGGCCTTTGGCTTGTCGCTTGACATCACCAGCATCAAGCCGGTGACCACGATGGAGGCGGGTGCCAACGATTACGGCCGGGTACTGGCTGCCGTGGAAGGCATGGGCGCCAACGATCAGACGACTTTGAACACCTTGCAAACCAAGGTGACGGTGGACATGGCCACAGGGTCAGGCACGTTGGACCTCGCTGGTGCGAAGTCGTTGATCCAGGGTTCAGCCGCAGTGCAGCAATCCATTCAAGCCACCAGCACCGACACCGTGGCCTTGAACAACACCGCCACGCTGTCCACCAACATCAGCCAATTGATCACCCCCACCTCCACACAGGTTACGGACATTGCATTGGGCCAACTGGCAGGTGACGACGTGGTGGGCAATGGCACCGACGGGGCCTCGGTGACCTTCACGGTGAACAAGGACCCAGCCACCTTGACCTTCAAGCTGGATGGCTCCACCAACCTCACGCCCACCAGCACCGCCAACAATGGTGACGGCACTTGGACGGTGACACTGAGCACGGCCGACCTGGGCACGGCAGGCGGACACCAGCTTTCCGCCACCGACAACACCCTCAATGCCGCGCGCATGTTCAGCGTGGCGGACACCACAGCCCCCGGCAACCACACCCTGGCCGTTGCTCAAGGGGAAGATGCCTACATCAATGCATCCGAGAGCGCGGTGAATGTCACCGTGAGTTATGCCGGGATTGCAGTGGGCGACACCATCCAGCTCAAGAGTGGGGGCACCGCAGTGGGTGCCTTGTATGTGGTGACGTCAAACGATGTCACCGCCACCAAAGCCACCATCGCCTTGAGCAAGAGTGTGCTGGGCTCAGCGGGCGCCAAGTCCATCACTGCGCAGGTGAGGGATGCCTCGGGCAATGCCAGTGCCTCGGGGAACACGCTGTCGTTGACCCTGGATGAGACTGTGCCCACCTTGGCCATCACCAGCGACAAGAGTTCACTCAAGGCGGGCGAGACCGCCACCATCACCTTCACCTTCAGCGAAGACCCAGGCAATACCTTCACCTGGGACGGCACCACGGGTGACATCACGGTGACGGGTGGCACTTTGGGAGCCATCAGTGGCAACGGCCTGACCCGCACGGCCACGTTCACGCCCACGGCCAACACCAATTCAGCCACGGCCAGCATCACCGTCGCCTCCGCAGCCTATGCCGATGCGGCGGGCAACGGCGGCGGGGCGGGTGCAACGCCCAGTGTGACGATGGACACCGCAGCGCCCACGATCTCGTCGTTCACCTCCAGCACTGCGAACGGCAGCTACAAAGCGGGTGACGACCTTGCGCTGTCCATGACCACCAACGAGGACGTGACGGCCAACGCCACAGTGACGGTGACCCTGGAAACGGGTGCCACCGACCGCCAAGTGACCTTGACGCGCGACGCGACCAACGCCAGGTTGTTCACCGGCACTTACACGGTGCAAGCGGGTGACACCACATCAGACTTGGCCATCACCGCCGTGAGCCTGGGTGCGGGCGCAGCCCAGCCCAAGGATGCAGCAGGCAACGCATTGACCACCACCTTGCCCACCAATGCAGACTCGCTCGACGGCAGCAAGGCATTGGTGATCGACACCACCGCACCGACGATGGCGTCGTTCACCTCCAGCACAGCCAACGGCAGCTACAAAGCGGGCTCAGCGATTGCCTTGAGCATGACCACCACTGAGGACATGACGGCCAACGCCACGGTGACGGTGACCCTAGAAACGGGCGCCACCGACCAGCAAGTGACCTTGACGCGCGACGCAAGCAACGCCAGGTTGTTCACCGGCACCTACACGGTGCAAGCGGGTGACACCACATCAGACTTGGCCCTCACCGCAGTGAACCTGGGCGCGGGCGCAGCCCAACCCAAGGACGCAGCGGGCAACGCATTGGCCACCAACCTGCCCACGGGAGCGAACTCGCTCGACGGCAGCAAGGCTTTGGTGATCGACACCACGGCACCCGCAGTGACCCAAAAGGCAGGATCCGTTGCGCCCACGGGCAACCTGACCATGACCATCAACGAGGTGGTCTCCAAAGGCACATCGGGCACGCTGAGCATTTACAAAGCCGATCAAACTCTGGCCGAAGCGGTGGACATCACCAGCAATCTGGTGACCTTGGACACCTCCGGCGGCACCAGCACGGTGGTCACGATCAACCCGATCAATGACCTGCTGCCCAACGAAAACTACTATGTTCAGTTCACGGCTGGGGCCTTGAAGGACGCAGCGGGCAATGCCCTGGCTGCCATGGAAGACACCAGCACCTGGACCTTCACGGCAGCCAGCCTCACCACCACGGTGGCTGCCAAAGTGGGCGGCACCAGCGACAGTGTGATCAACGCAAGCGACCTGAGCTCACTCACGTTGTCGGGAACGGTCAACGACAACGGCATTGGTGCAACAAGCATCACCATCACCAAGATCACGTTCACACCGACCGATGCCAGCAGCGCTGTGGAAATCACGTCCTCGACCGCAGGGGTGACCATGCCCACGGTCGCAGGCAACAACACCTGGACGCTGGCGAATGCCTCTGGCTGGACCAGTTTGCTCGCCAGCAACAAGACCTACAACGTCAGGGTGGACTTGAGTGCTTCTGCAAGCGGTTCGCCCACCACCGGGGCCGGTCAACTGTCGGGCTTGCAGGTCGACACCACCGCACCGACGATGGCGTCGTTCACCTCCAGCACAGCCAACGGCATCTACAAGACAGGTGACGACATTGCGCTGTCCATGACCACCAATGAGGATGTGACGGCCAACTCAACGGTGACGGTGACCTTGGAGACTGGCACCACCGATCGGCAAGTGACCTTGACGCGCGACGCAAGCAACGCCAGATTGTTCACCGGCACCTACACGGTGCAAGCGGGTGACACCACATCAGACTTGGCCATCACCGCCGTGAGCCTGGGTGCGGGCGCAGCCCAGCCCAAGGA
>RGCL01000051.1 GCA_009919175.1 Betaproteobacteria bacterium | reverse complement strand
AAGGGATGACCCAAGGCAATCGCGCCGCCATTGGGATTGACGCGCTCATCGTCATCTGCGAGTTTGAGCAGTCGCAACACGGCCAAGCCCTGGGCTGCGAAGGCTTCATTGAGCTCGATCACATCGATTTGCGACAACTTCAGACCTGTGAGGGCCAGTACTTTTTCGGTGGCAGGCGCAGGTCCAATGCCCATGATGCGCGGCGGCACACCCGCCGTGGCCATGCCCACTACCCTGGCTCTGGGCGTGAGGTGATGCTGCTTGACCGCAGCTGCCGAGGCCATGAGCAAGGCGCAAGCGCCATCGTTCACGCCACTGGCATTGCCGGCCGTGACCGTGCCATCGGGGCGGACCACACCCTTGAGTTTGGCCAGCGCTTCCAGGGTGGTTTGACGGGGGTGTTCATCCTGGCTCACCTGAACAGCATCCCCCTTTTTTTGCGGGATGTTGACGGGCACGATTTCGGCGTTGAAAAAGCCATTGGACTGGGCACGAGCCGCCTTTTCCTGGCTGGCATGTGCCATGCGGTCCTGAGCCTCGCGTTCAATCTTGAAGTCCACCGCCACGTTCTCAGCCGTCTCGGGCATGGCATCCACACCATAGAGGGCTTTCATCCTGGGGTTGATGAATCGCCAACCAATGGTGGTGTCGTACACCGCATTGGAGCGGCTAAAGGCCGATTCGGCCTTGGGCATCACAAAGGGCGAGCGGCTCATGCTTTCAACACCACCGGCAATCACCAAGTTGAGCTCGCCCGACTTCAATGCCCTGGCCGCAGTGCCAACGGCGTCCATGCCAGAGCCGCACAGGCGGTTGAGGGTCACCCCGGGCACGGTGTCTGGCAAACCAGCCAGCAAACTGGCCATGTGGGCCACATTGCGGTTGTCCTCGCCCGCCTGGTTCACGCAACCATAAAACACATCCTCGATGGCTTTGGCGTCCAGGCCGGGATTCCTCTGCAGCAAAGCTTGGAGGGGGATGGCAGCCAGGTCGTCGGTTCGCACCGAGGACAAGGCCCCGCCATAACGCCCAATGGGGGTCCGGATGGCATCACAAATCAAGGCTTCAGACATGGCAAGGTCTCTCTCGTTGACATCGGGTCATTATGATTCAGTCCTTTAGCCATGCGCGTCCATCCCAATCGCGCCCAGGACACATGTTCACGCCCTCTCAAGCCGACGTCCGACGTTTTTTTTGCTCCGTCCTGGCCAAGCAAAAGCAAGGTACGCCGCTAGACCCCATGGAGGCCTTGGCTGGGGACTGGATCAGCCTTCATCCCGAATACCACGAAGCCTTGAGCGACGAAGCACAGGCGCTGGCCAGGATGTACGAGGTTGAGGCCGGCCAAACCAATCCCTTTTTGCACCTCTCCATGCACCTCACCCTGAGCGAGCAATACCGCATTGACCAACCCAAAGGGGTCAAGCAGGCCCTGGACGGGCTGACTGTTCGCATGGGTTCACTGCACAGGGCGCACCATGAAGCCATGGAATGCCTGGGACAAATGGTCTGGGAAAGCCAAAGAAGCGGCCGCCCACCCGATGGCCATGCCTATGTGGATGCCTTGTTGCAAAGGGCATCCAGAAAATGAAACACCCGCCTCAGAGGCGGGTGTGATTCGTGGGCACAGGGCGATTTAGCGGAATTTGTTCTGGGGAACCGTTTTCACGTCGCCAGGCTGGTTCGCCATGTACTTGGCCAGGGTCTTGAGCTCAGCCAGGGTGAATTGCTTGGCGATGCCGCCCATGACGGCGTTGTTGCGACCCCAGGTGGCATTGCCCTCGGCCTTGTAGGACTTGAGTGCCACATAAAGGTAGTCAGCATGCTGGCCAGCCACCTTGGGGTAACCAGGCGCGATGGGTTTGTTGAAGTTGGCACCGTGGCAGGAGGCACAGTTGCCCTTGGTCAGCAAGGCGGCCACATCAGCCGGTGCATCGGCGGCCTTGTCAGCCAGCTTGGCCGGCTCGCCACCCAGTTGCTCGTAGTAGAGCGACAAATCAGCGATGTCTTGGTCAGTCAGGCTGCCGGCCACAGCGCGCATGGTCGGGTGCTTGCGCTCGCCAGCACGGTAAGCCTTCAAGGAAGCGGCAATGTAGGACTCGGTCTGGCCGGCGATGCGAGGCACTTTGTAGACCTCGGGGAAGCTGGATTGGTAACCATGAATGCCATGGCATCCCACGCACATGGCGTTTTTGGACTCACCGGCTTTTGCATCCCCTTTGATGTCCTGGGCGAATGCGACGGTGGTCGCGACTGAGACAGCAATGGAGAAAACGATGCGGTTCAGGATAGACATTTTGAGTGCAGAATCATGGAATAAAGACGGCGCATTATATCGATGGCCCGACCCCTCCTTTTTTGGATCAACGAATCAACCATCAGGGACTTCCATGCGATTTCAAGGCTCAGATCAATACATTGCCACCCAGGACTTGATGCTGGCGGTGAACGCCGCCATCACCCTCAAACGCCCCTTGCTCATCAAAGGCGAGCCCGGAACTGGCAAAACCATGCTGGCCGAAGAGGTAGCGGCAAGCCTGGGCATGCCCTTGCTGCAGTGGCATGTGAAATCCACCACCAAAGCCCAGCAAGGCCTTTATGAATACGATGCCGTGAGCCGTTTGCGCGACAGCCAAATGGCCGACGTGGGCGATCGCGACCGCGTTCGTCACATTGACAACTACATCATCAAAGGCGTGCTGTGGCAGGCTTTCACAGCCGAAGAGCCTGTGGTGCTGCTGATCGACGAAATCGACAAGGCCGACATTGAATTCCCCAATGACTTGCTGCGTGAACTCGACCGCATGGAGTTTTATTGCTACGAAACCCGCGAGATGATCAAGGCCAAGCACAGGCCCGTGGTGTTCATCACCTCGAACAACGAAAAAGAATTACCCGATGCTTTTTTGAGGCGCTGCTTTTTTCATTACATCCGATTTCCCGACGCAGACACCATGCGCGAAATCATCTCGGTGCACTTTCCCAAGCTCAAACAACAACTGCTCGACACCGCGATCAAGACATTTTTCAATGTCCGCAATTTGCCCGGGCTGAAAAAGAAGCCCTCCACCTCGGAATTGCTCGACTGGATCAAGCTACTGGTGGCCGAAGACATCCCCCTCGCGGCCCTGCAAAGCGAGGATGACAAGGTCGTCATCCCGCCGCTGGTGGGTGCCTTGCTCAAGAACGAGCAGGATGTGACCCTGTTTGAAAAACTGGTCTTCATGCAGTCACGCAACCGTTGATCCATGGCGCTGGATTTCTCACCCCTGACCCTGCAAGGCGAGCATGTTCGCCTGGAGCCCTTGTCAGCTTCGCATGCAGCTGATCTGGCGCTGGCAGTTCAAGATGGTGAACTCTGGCGGCTTTGGTACACCGCTGTGCCCACGCCGCAAGGCATGGCAGCCGAAATCGACCGGCGACTGGGCTTGCTCGAGCGACGCTCCATGATGCCCTTTGCCGTGGTGCTTGCCCAAAGCGGCAAAGCGGTGGGCATGACCACCTACATGAACATGGACGAGGTGAACTGCCGGGTTGAAATTGGTTCGACCTGGTATGCCCGGTCGGTGCAGCGCACCTCGCTCAACACCGAGGCCAAGCGCATGTTGCTGGCCCATGCCTTTGAAAACTGGCACTGCATTGCAGTGGAATTTCGCACCCACTGGCACAACCGCCAAAGCCGCAAAGCCATCGAACGTCTGGGCGCCAAGCTCGATGGTGTCTTGCGCAACCATCAAATCCAGCCACAAGGCCAGTTGCGCGACACCTGCGTCTACAGCATCATTGCCAGTGAGTGGCCTGCTGTGAGGGCCAATCTGGATCATCAACTCGCATTGCCCAGGTGACCCCATGCTCATCGATTTTTTTTACACCCTGCGCGTTGCCAAGCTGCCTGTCTCGGTCAAGGAATACCTGACCCTACTGGAGGCCTTGCAAGCCGAGGTGATTGGACCCAGCACCAACCAATGCAGCATCGATGACTTCTATCACCTCGCACGCGCGACCTTGGTGAAAGACGAGAAGCATTACGACAAATTCGACAAAGCCTTTGGTGCGTACTTCAAGGGCGTGGATCAGCTCACCGCCTTTCATGCCGACATTCCTCTGGATTGGCTCAAGAAGACCCTAGAAAAAAACCTCACGCCCGAGCAAAAGGCAGCCATCGAAGCCATGGGCTGGGATGAGCTGATGGAGACCTTCAAAAAGCGACTGGAAGAACAACAAGGTCGACACGAAGGCGGCAACAAATGGATTGGCACCGGCGGCACCTCACCGTTTGGCAATGGGGGCTACAACCCCCAAGGCATCCGTGTGGGCGGCAAGGGTGGCAACAAAAGCGCCGTCAAGGTCTGGGATCAACGCCAGTACCAAGACTACGACGACAGCGTGGAGCTGGGTACGCGCAACATCAAAGTGGCCTTGCGCCGCCTGCGACGGTTTGCGCGCGAGGGCGCAGAAGAAGAACTGGATCTGGACAACACCATCCGCAGCACAGCGGCCAATGCGGGCTACCTGGACATCAAGATGCGCCCCGAGCGCCACAACACGGTCAAGGTCTTGCTGCTCATGGACGTGGGCGGAACCATGGACGAGCACATCGCCCGGGTGGAAGAGTTGTTTTCAGCAGTCAAGACCGAATTCAAGCACCTGGAGTTTTTCTATTTCCACAACTGTGTGTATGACTTCCTGTGGAAAAACAATCGAAGGCGCTATGCAGAGAAATTCCCGACCTGGGACGTGATCCGCAAATTCAACCGCGACCACAAACTGATCTTTGTGGGGGATGCCACCATGAGCCCCTACGAAATTCTTCAGCCAGGCGGCAGCGTGGAATACAACAACGAAGAACCTGGCGCGGAGTGGGTCAAGCGGCTCACCAATGCATTTCCAAAACACGCCTGGATCAATCCCGAGCCCATGGGCGTTTGGTCTTACCGGCAAAGCATTTCCATCATGCAGCAACTGGTGGGGCAACGCATGTATCCCCTCACCCTCAAGGGTTTGGAAGATGCCATGCACATGCTTTCCAAGTAAGGATTGCCCTCGTGCCAGGGTGTCGCTGGCATCAACAGCAGATCACCACAGCTTCAGACCATAGTACACGCGCCCCATGGCTTCCCTCAGCATGAGCGTGGAAAAGGCCAAGGCAGAGGCCTGCGGTAAAAAATGCATCACAGTGAGGCTGTCACTCGATTGCTTGTAATCCACAGGCCATGGCGTGACCAGCAGACCCTGCTCTTGGAACAATTGCTGAGCCCTTGGCATATGGAAGGCAGAGGTCACCAACACAATCCTTTTCGAGGTGTTGGCCAAAAGTTTCGCGACGGCCTGGGCTTCATCTGCGGTATTGAAGGCATCGGAGGAGACCTCGATTTGTTGCTCAGGGATGCCCCAGGCCACAGCCAAACGCTTGAGCGCTAGCCCCTCGGTTTCACCTTGCGGGTTCCAGGGCAATCGACCTCCCGTGAACACCAGCCGATTGGCCCGCTGCGCTTTGATCAATTCAATGCCGGCCAGTAGTCGATCGCCATCTTGCATGTCCCAATGCAGTTGGCCTTGATGCACTTTGGCATCCATGGAGCCGCTGAGTACAACAATGGCATCCACTTCAGGGGCTGATTCAGCCGCTTGCCATGTGTAAGGGCCTTCCACCCATTGAATGAGACGTTCACTCACCAAGGGAGTGGCTGGCAAGACAAGCATGCCCAAAGCCACCCAGCCGTAGACCCTTTTTTTGGTCCACAAAAAAGCCAGCAAAAAACCAAGTGCCACCCCCAAGGGCGACAACAACATGGGAAGGATCTTGTGCAGGTAAATCATGAGGGCGTTGCGAAAAAAAGCCCATGGCCTATTGCTTCACAAATACACCAGGAGTCAGTTACTTAATCTTGCTCCGCGGGATTGATCTCGATGGCTTGGATAAACAAGGCCTCTCCATATATCTTGAACTGCGCAGCGTAAATCTCGCGTTTGGTGATTTGCTCTTGTCTCAAGTTGTAAGCCCGCATCCGCAATACCGTTGCACCAGTTTTTCCGTCGGTTCTGATGTCGTACTTGATGGTGTGCATCTGATCCAGGTAATCAGCAGTTGCTTTGGCCTGCATGCCCGCAGAAATCAATCCGCCAAAGATGGGGATGATGGCGGCACCGATAGCAGCCTCCTGGTTCCTTGAGTTTGCACTGGGCGTCTTGAAGCATTGCCCTTGGGCTTTGTCCTGCTTCACGACGGTGTTGCCATCGGGACCCGTAGTCACGCTGGGCATGATGTTCAAGTGACACTGAAAGCCAGCGTCCTCGCCGCCTGTTTTGATGGCCTCAACAACATCAGCAATGGGTTTAGAAAATTTCCTGGTCTGCATGACACGCAGCTCAAGTGGGGTTGGTTGTGCATCTTGTGCAAACGCAACCTGGGGAACACCCAAGATCACAATGCCAGTGACTACAGTGAATTGGCACAGGCGATGAAGACGGTTCTTGGCATCAAACAACATATCTATCCTCATTTTGACCATGACTGATCGTAACCCCAAATCATTCAAACTGGCGCCCCCAAATCACGAGGATCACAAAGTGCCTTTGAGTTCAAAAGGCATTGGTAGTCTTGAAAAATGAATCATTTCCATTCCATGGGACACGCCCGAGATCGGGCTTTTACAATCCCATTGTTGCCGCCATAGTTCAATGGATAGAACGAGCGCCTCCTAAGCGCTAGATGCAGGTTCGATTCCTGCTGGGGGCGCCATGCAACGGCGTGCATCGCACTGGTCAACCCAAGCCCAATCACCCACCCCAACCTATTGAGTCAAATCACCACGCCGGGATTGGGCAAGCCGCCAATGATCCGGGGCGCGTTGAGTCGGCGTTTTTTGACCACGCCGTTTTGGCTCTTGAGCCACTTCTCGACCACGTCCCAGACCTGTGGCAACCCTTGCCCACGGGCCTCTTCGGCCACGGGTGCCCAGCTCGCCACCTTGTAGGCCTTGTCAGCGGAGATGAGCTCGCCTTTGAGGCGCATGTTGTGAATGCGTGAACCCATTTTTGCGGTGGGATCGATGTCAAAGCTCAGCCCACCCACACGCACCATGTCACCACCTTGCTGGTAATACGGGTCGGGGTTGAAGAGGTTATCCGCCACGTCCTCCAACACAGTCTTGATGGTGGCTCCCGTCATGGTGTTGACCGTCGCGTAGGAATAGGTGGTCGCGGTCATGTCCATCAGCCACTCTCGGGTGATGGGCTGCGCAGGCAAGAGGCTGGTGCCCCAGCGAAAGCCCGGCGAGAACGCAATGGGCGCATCTTGTACGGCCATGAGGGCATCAACGATCAGCTGATCACCTGAACCATTGAAATTGCCACGGCGATAAAGCGTGTCTTCGGTGACGGCCAGACGCTCTGCCAATTGGGCTGCATAGGGTGCACGCACCTTGTCCACCAGCGCTTGCATTGCTGGGTCAGCGGGCAACAAATTGGCAAACACAGGGAGCAACTTGTAGCGATAGTCCACCACGCGCTTACCCTTGACCTCAAAGTCCAGCACAGCCAGGAATTTGCCATTGGATCCGGCATTGGTGACGATGGTCTTGCCGCTTTTGTTGTTAACCAGCGTGGCGATGGGCATGCCATCGTGGGTATGCCCACCCAGGATCGCATCAAGCCCGGTGACGCGACTGGCCAGCTTCAAGTCCACATCCATGCCGTTGTGACTCAGCAGCACCACCACGTGTGCCCCCTTGCCCCTGACCTCGTCGATCATGGTTTGCAAGTGCTCTTCCTGGATACCAAACTCCCAATCGGCCACCATGTAACGGGGATTGGCAATGGGGGTATAGGGAAAGGCTTGCCCAATGATGGCCGTGGACACCCCGTTGATGTCGCGCATCACATAAGGCTTGAAGACCACATCGCCAAAGTCTGTGGTCTTGACGTTCTGGGCCACAAACTCCACCTGGCCTGCAAAATCTTTCTTGATGATTTCGCTCACCCGCTCCATCCCCAGGGTGAATTCCCAGTGCGCAGTCATCACATCCACACCCAGCAACTTGCAGGCATCGACCATGTCCTGGCCGTTGGTCCAGTAACTGGTGCCCGACCCTTGCCAGGTGTCACCGCCGTCCAAGAGCAAGGAGCCGGGTCTGGAGGCCTTGAGGCGTTTGACCAAGGTGGCCAAGTGCGCAAAGCCACCGACCTTGCCATAGCGCTGGGCGGCAGACTCGAAATCCAGATAAGTCATTGCATAGGACTCAGGACCGCCCCGGGGCAGCTTGGCGACGTTGAGCAAATGCTCGCCCACCAAGTGAGGCAGCTTGCCATACATGCTGCCAATGCCCATGTTGATGCTGGGCTCGCGAAAGTGAATGGGCATCAATTGCGCATGGCAATCGGTCATGTGCAACAAGGACACCTGACCGAATCTGGGCACGTCGTACATGCGCTCACCCGCCTGTTGGCTGTCGAGCTGGGCGTTGGCAGGTAAGCCCATGCCCGCCACGGTGCCTGCGCCCAACACCTGGAGAAATTCACGCTTGCTGAGGTTCATAATTTGGTCGCCACTGATATATGTATCCAGAAAAAACCCGGCCTCAGCCGGGCTTGCAGTCGATCATTTGTTGACGGGTGACTTGGGGTCGAGCAACAAGGCCATGATGTCGCGCACCTGGGCTTCGGTGATCACACCGTTGTGCCCCCCACGCGGCATGTTGGAACAAGCGTTGTAGGCCTTGGGGTTCCAAATCTTGCCCCAGGTGTACTGCACGATGGCGGCAGACTTGGGATCGTAGGGATCCGTCACACCTCGGACCTTGCCGTAGTTGTAGAGGCTGGGGCCAATCGTGCCGTAGGAAATTTCCTCTGGGGAAATCTGATGGCAGTTGTAGCAATTGCCACCATTGACGGCGTTGGCCTGGTCAGTCCAGGTCATGCCACGACCACTTTGAGCAATCTCTTCACCCTTTTTCCAGTCGCCCAGGTAGTGGCCATTGGCAGGCCAGAGGCATCGGCCTCGCTGCAGACGCGGTTGGTTTCGTCGGTTTGTGTGATGCGAGACACCGTGGCCTGACCGTTGGTGCGAAAACCCGCCTTGATGAGGTCATCGGTGAGCTTGCGGATTTCAGCCACATCGGGGCCTACGGCGCAGCCTGCGAGCAGCAGGGCTGAGACTGTCCAACCCGTCCATTGAATGAATTGACGCATGTTGATCACTCCCCTTCAACGTTTGATGGTGGGCACAGCCGAGGCGGCACCCTTTGAGTTCACACCCATGAACACCCCCAAGGCGATGGTCACATCGCTGGCATAGACAGGCTCGGGAAAGCGTTGCTGGCGATAGCAATCATTGAGGCGATGCTGCATGCTCCACATCTGTCCGTTGGAGACACGATACGCAGGCCAGGCTGCAAAGCCAATGCCGTCGCCAGGGTTGGAGCGCAGGTCAGGCAAGTCCTGCAAACGGATCCGCTTGCCTGCCTCGCCATGGCAGCTGGCACACGCAAAGTCATGAGAGCCGCCGCGTTGATAAAAGAGCTGTTTGCCCACGGCATAAAACTGCCGCTCTTTCTCATGGGCCTGCGGCAAATTGAATTTCATGCCCTTGGATTCAGATGCAATCCAGGTGGCCATGGCCACGACGTTGGCCTTCTCGCCTTTGTCAAATGGTGTGTCGATGATGGACTGCTCATCAAAGCCCTGGATGCTGCTCATGCAAGTGAGCAATCGGGACTCCAAGTCCTGAACGCGCTGGGTGTCACTGAAATAGCGGGGCAGCTCCACAAAGGCGCCTTTGACCACACCAGGCCCCTTGCCCAGATCGCAGGTTTTGTCTAGCGATGCCTTCTTGGGGCCACGCACCTGTTTCCAGAGGTCTTCGCCTTTGGCTTCAAACAACTCGGCTGGATTGCCGTCTTGCAACATGGCACGGTATTCGTCAATGCCCTGACTGGCGGACTTTTGTGCCAAGGCCGGTGCAGCGCTCATGGCCAGCACCACCGAAGCGATCAGGTGTTTTTTCATGGTCTCCTCGTTTCTGACGTGTGTTGTGGAGGCACCTCTACGGGCACCTTGAGTCCAGGCCATCAGCTGACCGTGGCGGTATCGGTGCGCTTGTCGCCTTTGTTGTCCAACCATTCCACGGTGATCTTGTCGCCCACTTTGGCGGTCTTGACGCTGAATTGAAGAAAGGGGTTTTTGGAAACCGCTGGCCCCCAATCCGCAGAGAACACCACCTGCTCATTGAGCTTGGCTGTGACCTCGGTGATGTGCCAGGCGGGAATGACTTTGCCTGCGGCGTCTTTGCGTTGACCAGACTCCATCTCGTGGGACATGAGAACACGAACCGTGGTGACGCCGTCTTTGAATTGAGCGCGAATGCGCATGGGATCTGCCATGTGTAGGACTCCTGAAACGTGTGGAAAGTGGGGATGTGACTGAGCTGATGGGCTTTAGCCGCCACAGCCACCCAAGGTGACTTTGATCTCTTTCTTGGCGAAGAGGGCTCGGCCATCGCCCATCACGGCAACGGCATAAACATCGGAGGACTGACCCATCTTGGCTCGCGTTGAGAAATTGGGTTCAACGGCTTCGGACACGCTGAACGAGGCCACCAGCACAGAGGGGTTTTTCTCGACCAGCAGCAACAGCTTTTTCACGCCGGGCAAGGCACTGGAGACACCCATGGGAACCACTGCGCCGTTTTCAGCAATGTCAGGCCCCACGATCTTCACTTCGGCACTTTCAGCCAGCGAGTTGCCGCCCATGGCCTTGACAGCCTCTTGAATGGACTTGGCCGCAAATGCCGTTTTGTCGTAAGCCGCATGGGCGGCCTGGGGCAAGAACGCAACTGTGGAGACCGCAGCAGCAGTGGCCACGGTGGCTTGGATGGCTTGACGTCGAGTTTGCATGAAACTTCTCCTTGAAATGGTTGAATCCTATCGGAATTGAGGATGAAGGGTGATTCGGGTAAACAGTGCAAGACTGGGCTTGAGCAGGCAGATCATGGCTTGGCTCCAGTGGAGATCCATTCGGCAATGGCCTTGAGTTCGTTGTCGCTCATGTCTTGAGCGGGCATCGGTATGCTGCCCCACACGCCAGACCCACCGCTTTTGATTTTCTTGGCCAAGTAATCCACCTTGCCTGCATGCTTTTTGGCCACATCGGTGAATGAAGGCCCCACCAACGCTTTGTCCATGCCATGACAAGCCAAGCAGTTGTTCTTTTTGAGCAAGGCCACTGCGGGGTTCTCCTTGGGTGACGGGCTTGCCAGGGCGCCACCAGCCTTGGCGTCCTTGGTGTCGGTCTTCTGACCGCGCTGGGGGCCAACCAAGCGGTTTTGGTCATAGAGGTTGCCGTGGGCATTGACGGCAAAGTCCGGCAGGTATGAACCCACATTGGGCTCTGCCGCACAGTTGCTCATGCAAGCCACGTTGCGAACATCGGGCTTGCTGACTTTTGAAAACTCCTGTCCAGGCCACATCATGTGCTGGGTGCTCATGCCATGGCGGTTGGGCATGCGAGCCTGGACTTGATGCATGTTCTGCTGGGACAGCACAAAGTCATCGGGCACCACATTGGCCAGGTTGAGCATGTAGGCGAGCACCGCATAGACCTCGTCAACCTTGAGGGTCTTGGGATTGTTCCAGGGCATGGCGCGGTTGATGTAGTCCCACAAGGTCGAAAGAGTGGCCACCTTCATCATGGTGGTGCGACCCGGATAGTCGCTGCGGGACAAATTGGCCACCCGCCCTCTTTGAATGTCTTCTTTGCTGGTGCCACCAATCAGGGGGCTGAACACCTCATTGGATTCACCAAACACGCCATGACAGGACGCGCATCGTGCCTCCCACACCTCTTGACCCTTTTCCACAGAACCTGAGCCCGCAGGCAAGCCTTTGAAGTCAGGGCGAACATCGATGTCCCAGGCCTGAACTTCCTTGGCCGTGGCCAGACGACCCACGCCAGGATAAGGTGATGAGGCGGTTTGCGCCTGTGCGCCCCAAGTCAGAACAAACAGGATCGAGGCGAGGCAGGCTTTACGACAGCTGAACATTTTTCACCTCCCCGCTTTCCTGAACCAGCCAGGATTGAATGGCGTTGTTGTGATAGATGGACCGGGTACCCCGCACCTTGCGAAGCTGCTGATAGGTGGGTTGCACATAACCCGTCTCATCGGTGGCCCGGCTCTGAATGATGGCGGGCTTGCCATCCCAGACCCAATCGATGTTGAAGCGGGTGAGGGATTTGCTCATCACCGGGTTTTCGAGGCGGGCACGGCGCCAGTTGCGGCCACCATCCACGCTGACATCGACTTGGCGAACCTTGCCCCTGCCTGACCAGGCCAGACCCGTGATGTTGTAGTAGCCCTTGTCGAGCAGGACCTGCCCACCAGATGGCGTGGTAACCACGCTCTTGCACTCTTGAATGTTGGTGTATTGCCGATGTGTGCCATCGGGCATGAGGTCCATGTAGTGGACCGCCTCGTCCTTGGTGGCATACGGCATGTCACCCACTTCAACCCGACGCAAATATTTCACCCAGCTCACCCCCTGCACACCCGGCACCACCAGGCGCAAGGGATAGCCGTTCTCAGGCCGGAGCATTTCGCCGTTTTGACCATAAGCCACCAGGACTTCACCAGACAGGATGAGGCTCATGGGAATGGTGCGAGTCATGGAAGAGCCGTCATTGCCCTCGGCCAGCACAAATTTGCCTTTTTTGAGATCTGCGCCCGCCAATTGCAACAAGGTGATCAGCGGCACGCCCGTGAACTCGCTGCACGACACCATGCCATGCGTGTACTGAACGGTAGGCACTGCCACATTGCCCCACTCCACGGCCGTGTTGGCACCACACTCGATGAAATGGAATCGCGACACCGAAGGCAATCGCATGATCTCGTCCATGGTGAAGACCATGGGTTTGTTCACCAGGCCATTGATCATGAAACGGTGCTTGGCGGGGTCCATGTCCCACCAGCCCTGATGGTGACGCTCGAAATGCAAACCGCTGGGCGTGACGATGCCAAACAGTGACTGCAAAGGCGCAAACGACACCGAAGCTTGGGCGGTTTGAGTCAATCCTGGGCTTTGGCGACGGCGTACATTGCGCTCGAACTGGGAGGGCATGCCATAGCCATCTCCAGACGCCACCGCCTGACCCAGCCCCGTGGCATATTCCGAGGGCACCAGGATGTTGGGATCTCCCCCTTCGCTGGGCACAGGATTGCCCTGAGCCATCGCCGCGGAGGCGGTTGCACCGGCAGCGGCTGCAAAAGCGGACCGGATGAAATCGCGTCGCCCTTGCTTGGCTTGTTGGAACACGGTGGCCACACCTGCGGGATCCAAAAAATGCTCGGGCGCCTTGATCAGGCGACCGGAAGGGGGTTGATCAGCGTTCACACACACTCCTTGCATGGGTCATCGATGCGGGGTCTGACTTTCCTTGGCTGTGGTTAATCCAAGCTTGGGCAAAGCGGTTTTATATTAACACGTACTTATATAAAAGTCTGCGTATGTGACTGTTCGAAAGCACACATTCATTGGTAATTTCCCTTGATTCCAGCGTTGCTGATGCGAGACTTACATCAGCATGAGCTGAATCAAGGCACAAGCCGACCGTTGCCTAGGATTGCGCCAATTTCAGGGCTTGTTGCATGCGCTCGTCCAGGTAAGCGCCATAAAAATCCCGCGAGGACATGCCCGGCAAGCGGCTCACAAGTTCCTGCCCACCCTTGCCCAACCAGAGCAAGGTCGGAGCAATGCGGATGCCTTTGGCCTTGGCCCAGTCACGGCAGGACGTGGGTTGTCCCAGTTCATCGCGCATGCGGTCTGAGGACGCGAGGTTGAGCTCAAGAATGGGCATGCCCTTGTCCAGATACTCGGGCAAATAGTTTTGCCTCACCTGCTTGCAGTAGGGACAGCCTTCCAGCGTGACCATGATCACCAAAGGCATGGATTTGGACTGAGCACTTTGAATGGACCGCTGCAAATCGTCGACCTTGGTCAATCCATACCCACTGGCCAGTGATGACGTGGCCAAACCCAGCAAGCCAGGCCCCATCAACAGGCTTTGAAGACAAGTGCGTCGACCGTGCAGCACGGATCGGTCTTGCGAGTCGCGAGGATTGGCCTGAACCCGCTGCGGCTTGTTCACTTGGGCAGATCCGACTCGATGGCGATCTGAGTACACACCGCACGGCACAAAGTCACCACCCTGTCATTGATGATGCGGTAATAAATCTGCACGCCCTCGCGGCGCCGGCCCAAGACCCCAGCCTTGAACAGCGTGTTCAGGTGCTGCGACATGTTGGGTTGCGTGGTGGGGATGTCGGCCAGCAATTCACCCACGTTTTTTTCACCATGACACAAGCTGCTGATGATCTTCAAACGCATGGGAGCCGACATGACCTTGAAGACCTCGGCGGCCATGTCAAACACATGGTCCGACTCAGCCATGGGCGAGGCATCCGAGGCAAAGGCTGGGGTGGGCAACTCGCTCTTCAAGCGATGGTTGCTGCTTCTTTTGAGTGAGGTCTTGACCATGGTTTGTATTATGGACCGCAGAGCTTTTTCACTTCTTGCCGCAAATCATGCGTCCATTGACGGCGGTCGCGGCCTTGGGCCTGCTGCTCTTCGCCCAAGTGAACCTTGGCCACGACTCCACTGGTGCACAGTGTGGTCCACACTGACCGCAGCAAGGTATCTGACCCAAAAAAGCGGGGCGCAAAACTGCGCTCGCCCGGATGCGTCATCGACCAATAGGACAAGCCCATGGCTTGGATGGGCGCTTGCGCCTCAATGGCCGCCTGGATGAGGTTGGCATGAAAGGGCAAGAGGCTAGCGCCATCGTTGGTCGTGCCCTCAGGAAAAACGATCAAGACTTCTTTGCGCCCCAGGGACTGGGTCATGTCCTGGACCATGCGCAAGGCGTCTCGCCGGGAGCTGCGCTCAATGAAAAAAGTGCCCGCCTGAGCAGCCAGATGACCCATGACCGGCCAAGCCCTCACCTCCCCTTTGGCCACAAAGCGGCCAAAAAATTGACTGTGGGTCACCAGGATGTCCAGCCAGGAGAAATGGTTAGATACCACCATCAAAGGCCCCGCTTTCACATGACCCGACCTTTGCACCTGCACATTCATGGCCCACAGCATCCGCCTGGACCAGCGGATCACCGCCGCCTGTTTCTGGTGGGGCGTCCAGCGCGGGAACAAGGTCAGCTGGATCACAAGACCCTGGATCAGACAACCCAACACCAGCGCCAGGCGCCACACAGCTCTGAGGCGAACCCACATGGTCTGCTGGGTCAGCCGTGGTGGACTTGGACGCCGTGAACCCAGGTGGCCTTGACCTGAGCTGGCAAGCGCATGCCCGTGAGTCGGCGGTCAAAGGGTGAGTGCCGGCATTGGCTGTGATGCCCGGTTCCGTCGAAGGACCATTCAGCCTGGGGATCGAACACACACACATCGGCCACACCACCAACCACCAACTGCCCCAAGCCCTTGGGCAGATTCACCCGCGTGGCCTTGGACAACACCTGGGCAGCACGCGAGGTCACACAGGCCAAGCCAGAGGCCAAATTCACATGATCCAGGCCACGCCACTTGAGGGTCGCACTCAGGAGCAGCTCCAGGCCACTGGCGCCAGGCTCGGCCTGAGCAAAGGGCAAGGCCTTGCCATCGGGCTCGACGGGGGTGTGATCCGACACCACCGCATCGATGGTGCCGTCGAGCACCGCCTGCTGCAAGGCATCGCGGTCGCGCGCACTGCGCAAGGGCGGGGTGAGCCGGGCTCGGGCATCAAAGTAGCCCATGTCTTGCTCGCTCAGCAGCAATTGATTGATGCTGATGTCGGCTGTCAGCGGCAGGCCTTCGGACTTGGCATGCCTCACCATGGCCGCGCCTGCGGCAGAGCTGATGCGACAGAGGTGAACCTGTGCCCCGGTCATGCGCATGAATTCCAGGATGGTGAAAAGCGCAATCGTTTCGGCAGACGCTGGCACACCCGCCAAACCCAATCGGGTGGCCAATGGCCCGCTGGCGGCCACACCTGTATCGAGTTGGCCATGCACGGGTCGCAACCACAAGGTAAAGCCGTAGGTTGCGGCGTATTGGAAAGACCGCAGCATCACATCGGCGCGCGACATGGCACGCTCGGCCTGACTGAACCCGACACAGCCCGCCGAGGTGAGCGCGGCAAGCTCGGTGAGGACTTCACCGTTGAGCCCCCGTGTGAGCGCGCCCAAGGGCAAGACCCGGCCTAAGCCCAGCTGTCCCACTCTGAACACCAGCATGTCCACCAGGCCAGACTCATCCAGCACCGGGTCGGTGTCCGGCGGGCACACCAGCGTGGTCACACCACCGGCGACGGCGGCACGCATCTCCGTGTGCAGCATGCCCTCGTGCTCGTGACCCGGCTCGCCCAAGCGGGCACACAGGTCAACAAGGCCGGGCGAGACCACGCAGTCCTTGGCATCAAATCGCACATCGGGTGTGAATTCAGAGGGCACTTTGCCCACGGCCACGATGTGGCCATCGGCCATGGCCAGGTCACCCACCCCGTTGAGTCCGCTGGACTCATCCACCAATCGACCGTTCTGGATCAAGGTCTTCATGCATCGTTCCCCGCAACCATTGACATGACCGCCATGCGCACCGCAATGCCAAACGTGACCTGCGGCAAGATCACACTCTGAGGCCCATCGACCACCTGAGAATCAATTTCAACGCCCCGGTTGATGGGGCCAGGGTGCATGACGATGGCATCGGGCTTGGCCCATTGCAATTTCTCGGGCGTGAGCCCGAATTGCTGAAAGTATTCCTGGCTCGAAGGCAGCATGGCACCGCTCATGCGTTCGTTTTGCAGGCGCAGGGCGATCACCACATCACAGCCCTTGATGCCCGCCTCGAGTTGGTTGAACACTCGCACGCCCATGTGCGAGAGGTCCGAGGGGACCAGGGTCTTAGGTCCCACCACCCTCACCTCGGCACAGCCCAGGGTGGTGAGGGCATGGATGTCAGAACGTGCCACCCGCGAATGCATCACATCACCAACGATGGCCACACTCAAATTGGAGAAATCCTTCTTGTAGTGCCGGATGGTGTACATGTCGAGCAAGCCCTGGGTGGGGTGGGCATGGCGACCATCGCCAGCGTTGATCACATGCACATGGGGAGCCACGTGCTGGGCAATCAGATAGGGCGCGCCCGACTCGCTGTGCCTCACCACGAACAAGTCAGCGGCCATGGCACTGAGGTTGGCAATCGTGTCGAGCAAAGATTCGCCCTTGGCTGTGGAGGAGCGGGCAATGTCGAGGTTGAAGACATCGGCACTGAGGCGCTTGGCTGCAATTTCAAACGTGGTGCGCGTGCGCGTGCTGTTTTCAAAAAACAGGTTGAACACGCTCTTGCCGCGCAGCAAGGGGACTTTTTTGACCTCCCTGTCGTTGACCGAGACAAAGCCAGCAGCCATGTCCAAGATGCGGGTGAGGATGTCGCGGGGTAGCCCTTCGGTGGACAGCAGGTGGATCAACTCGCCGTGCCGATTGAGTTGCGGATTGTGATGCTTGGACACCTCAGCCCTCCAGAGTGAATTCAAAGCGACCAGCGTCCCTGGACAGATTCAGTTTGTGCGACACGGGCAAATCAAGCCTCAGGCCAGCGAAATCCGCGCACACCGGCAACTCGCGCCCACCGCGATCGGCCAGCACGGCCAATTGCACCCGTGAGGGGCGGCCAAAGTCATACAGCTCGTTGAGCACCGCCCTGACGGTGCGCCCCGTGAACAACACGTCATCGATGAGGATCAGGTGGGCCTTGTCCACTGAAAACGGCAACTGGGTTTGGTTGGCATGCCCCAGACCACGCTGAGAGAAATCGTCCCTGTGCAGCGTCGAGCTGATGAGACCCAGTGGGCTAGGCCAGGACAAGTCCTGGTGCAAACGCTGGGCGACCCACACCCCGCCGGAATAAATGCCCACCAAATGGACCTCGGGGCTGGCCAAGGGCAAGAGCAAAGCCTTGAGGTGGGCGTACGCCGCCTCAGCATCAGGGGTGGGTGTGACACTCATTCACTCAGTCCTCTTAGGAATTGGTCCAGGATGATGCAAGCTGCACCTGCATCGGCATCATCGGCGCCTTCGAGCAAGGCCTCGGCGGTGGAATAACGCTCGTCCACTTCGAACACTGGCAAGCCATAGCGACCGTGGAGCTGTCTGGCAAATCGCCGCGCCCGCGCTGTCATCTCGTGCGCCGCACCGTCGGGATGGAAAGGCACCCCCACCACCAGGGCATCGGGTTGCCATTCCTGGATGCGCTGCGTCACGGCTTGCCAAAACACATCGCCCTGACCCTTGACCGTGTGCTGCCCCTGCGCCTTGCCCAATAGGCGCGAGGCATAGGCCACGCCCGTGCGCTTGGTTCCCAGATCAAATGCCAAAAAGCTTTGCGGCGAGGCCAGAAGGGATGGAGCCTGGTCCTTCATCAGGCGTGCCCCGCATCGGGAGACAGCATCCAGGCCTGCAATCCCAGCAAGGACAAAGCCTTGTCGTAGCGCTTGTCGATGGGGGTGTCAAACAAGATGGCATCGTCAGCCTGCACGGTGAGCCAACTGTTTTCAGCGATTTCCGATTCCAGCTGACCCTGAGCCCAGGCGGAGTAGCCCAGGGTCACCAACACGCGTTTGGGTCCGGCGCCCGTGGAAATGGCTTCGAGCACGTCCTTGGAGGTAGTCATGCCCAAGCCCGTTTCCTGGATGTTGAGGGTGGAGGCATACGCCGATTCGCGGCCGCTTTCGCCATCGGCCTCGACTTTGTCGTGCAACACAAAGCCACGTTCGGTGTGAACCGGGCCGCCCTGGAGCACCGGCAAATGCCGCAGGTCCTCGCGCCCCAGGGGCAAATCCACTTTCTGGAAGAGGTCCGCCACCTCGAGGTCGGAGGGTTTGTTGATGACCAAACCCAAGGCGCCGCGGTCACTGTGCTCACACATGTAAACCACACTGCGAGCAAATGACTCGTCACTGAGTCCGGGCATCGCAATCAAAAAATGATGCGTGAGGTTGATACGGGCAGAATCGTCAGCCATGCAGTGATTTTAAGGGCGAGCCCATGGCCAATCGACTTCCACCCACCTACGCCAAATCCCTGGTGTGGTTCAGGCGCGATCTGCGACTGCACGACCATGCCGCCCTGGCTCAGGCCATCGCGGCCTCGGCAAGGGTTTACCCTTTGTTCATTTTTGACACCGACATCCTCCAGGACCTGCCCCGGCAGGACAGGCGGGTGGAGTTCATTCGCGAGTCTTTGGTGGAGTTGGACCATTTGATCCAGACCCATGCGCAGGACAAAGACGCTGGCTTGCTGGTGGGGCATGGTCCAGGCGTGCACACCTTGGTGAGTG
>RGCL01000006.1 GCA_009919175.1 Betaproteobacteria bacterium | reverse complement strand
GCAGGGGGCTGGTCGTGGCTTCGTCGGCACACAAAAAGGCTGTGCCCACCTGAACAGCTTGGGCACCCAGGGCCAAGGCGGCCTGCACGCCACTGGCATCGGCAATGCCGCCAGCGGCCACCACGGGAATGCTCAGGGCGCGGCTCAATTGAGCCACCAGGGCCATGGTGCCCATTTGTTCACTCAAGTCGTGGCTGAGGAAGTGGCCGCGATGACCCCCGGCCTCCAGACCCTGGGCAATCACGGCATCCACCCCTTGGGCTTGCAACCACAGGGCTTCGGGCAGGGTGGTGGCGCTGCACAGGACGCGGCTGCCCCAGGACTGGATGCGGCGCATCAGCTGCGCATCGGGCAAGCCAAAGTGAAAGCTCACCACGGCAGGGCGGTAGGCCTGCAGCACTTCGGCAGCGGCCGGCCCAAAGGGTTGGCGACCTGCACCCTGGGGCATGTCCTTGGGGTCAAGCCCCAGCTCGAGGTAGTAAGGGGTCAGGGCTGCATGCCAGCTTTGCAAGGCAGCGGGGTCTGGCTCGGGCTGGGTGTGGGCAAAGAAGTTCACATTGAACGGAGCCTGGGTGCCGCTGGACAAGGCCTTGAGTTCCTGGTCGAGTTGTTCCAGGCTCAGCATGGCGGTGGGCAGGGCGCCCAAGGCGCCGGCCTGGCACACGGCCAAGGCCAGGCGGTGGTCCTGGGCGCCGGCCATGGGCGCCTGAAACAAGGGGGCTTGCAGGTCGAGGTCGAGGAGTCGCGCAGTCATTTCCATATGCTAAGTCAATGCAAAGCCGGGGATACACTCGCCGCGTGAGCTTGTTCAGATCAGCCTCGGTCGTCTCCTTGTTCACCCTGTTGTCACGGGTGACGGGGTTGATTCGCGAGTGGCTGATCGCCGTCCTTTTCGGCGCATCTGCCCTCACCGATGCCTTCAACGTCGCCTTTCGCATCCCCAATCTGTTTCGCCGCCTCTTTGCAGAAGGGGCATTCAGCCAGGCCTTTGTCCCCGAGCTCAGCCGCACCCGCGCCACGCAGGGCGACGAGGCCACGCGCAGCTTGCTCGATGCCGTGGCCAGTTTGCTCAGCCTCATCCTGGTGGGGGTGAGCGTGCTGGGGGTGGTGGGCGCACCCTTGCTGGTGTGGGCGTTGGCCAGTGGCTTGTCGCGCGATCCCCAGACTGAGGCCATTGCGGTGACGATGACGCGCTGGATGTTCCCCTACATCGCCTGCATGTCTCTGGTGGCCCTTTGTGCTGGGGTGCTCAACACCCATCGCCGATTTGCCGTTCCTGCAGTCACCCCGGTGTTGCTCAACCTCTGCCTCATTGGCTCGGCCATGGTCTTGACCCCGTGGATGAACCAGCAAGGCTGGCCTGGCATTTACGCCCTGGCCTTGGGCGTGATGGCTGGTGGCGTGTTGCAACTGGCTGTTCAGTGGCCAGCCCTGCGTGCGATTGGCATGGTCCCGCGCATCAGCTGGCGGCTGGCCGCGCTGCGTCAAGCCTGGCGCAATCCGGGCACTCAGCACATCCTCACGCGCATGGGGCCTGCGCTGTTGGGTGTGGGCGTGGCGCAGTTGTCCTTGCTCATCAATACCCAGATTGCGTCCTACCTGAGCCCGGGCAGCGTGAGCTGGCTCAGTTACGCCGATCGCCTCATGGAGTTCCCCACCGCTTTGCTGGGCGTGGCGCTCGGTGTGACGCTCACGCCCAGCCTGGCCAGCGCGCGAGCCAGCGGTAACGCCCAAGAGTTTTCCAGCATGCTGGATTGGGGCATGCGGGCTGTGCTGGCGTTGGCTTGGCCATGTGGGGTGGCTTTGATGGTGTTTGCCGAGCCTTTGGTGAGTGTGCTCTACCACTACGGGCAATTTGCAGCGCGCGATGTGGCGCAAACGGCGTTGGCCTTGCGGGGCTATGGTCTGGGTTTGTTGGGACTCATCGCCGTGAAGGTCCTGGCCCCGGCCTATTTCGCCGAAGGGGATACGCGCACGCCGGTGCGCATTGCGGTGCGGGTCTTGCTCATCACCCAGTTGTTCAACCTCGCCCTGGTGCCGTATCTGGCACATGGGGCTTTGTCCTTGTCGATTGGTCTGGGTGCCTGCGCCAATGCCTTGTGGCTGATTCAGGGCCTCAGACGCAGCGGACGATGGCACAGCACCACAAGCTGGCGCTGGGATGTCTTGCGCGTGATGCTGGCCAGCGCGGTCATGGCCGCAGGCCTGTGGTGGAGCAGCCAGCATTGGCACTGGGTGGATTTGGGGCAACAGCCTTTACTGCGCGCGGGGCTCATGGCCGCTGTCTTGAGCGTGGCTGCACTGATCTACCTGACCCTGCTCGCGCTGATGAAATTCCCTTTGCGGTCGATCATCAAGGCATGAACCCGCTATCCTCGTTGAACGCATGACCTACCAACTGCCCCAAGCTGATTCCCTGGCCTATTTCAAGTCCCTGGTGAAGGTGGAGCAGTCCTTCCCCCTGCTCGAGGCTGCCGCCTGCCTGGCGCACGTCGAAGACGATGCGGCCGATGTGCAAACCGTGCTTGAGGAGGTGGATCACCTGGTCCATCTGCTGAGCCGGCGCCTGCGCGCAGACATGGACACACTCGAGCGCATCCGCGTGGTGAATCACTTCTTTTTTGAGGAATGCCGCTTCACTGGCAATGTGAACCACTACGACGACCCGCACAACTCGTTCATGGCCAATGTCATCAAAACCCGCAGAGGCATTCCGGTGAGCCTGGCGGTGATCTGGCTGGAGTTGGCGCAATCAGCCCAGCTCGACGCCCACGGTGTGAATTTCCCGGGTCACTTCCTGGTCAAGGTCAATCTGCCTCACCCCCGTGGGGCCAAGCTGGTGGTGGACCCTTTCACCGGGCAAGTGCTTGCGCGCGAGGATTTGCTCGTGCGTCTGGCCACCTGGATGCCAGGTTTTGAGGTGGATGTGCATTCGGCAGCGGCCGACCATGCGCTGAGCCAATGCCTGGGTGACGCGCGACCCCGTGACATCCTGGTGCGCATGCTCAGGAACCTGGAGGAGATTTATCGCCGCCGCGAGTCCCCTGATTGCCTCAAGGCGGTGGAGGACCGGCAAGCCTTGCTCAGGGAGCGGCTCAACTCCTGAGTTGCACGCAAGCGCCTTGCGCGCGCGGCACCACCTGGCCAATGTGGTGCACCGATTCGCCGCAGTCGCGCAGGGTCTGCGTCACCGCTGGCGCATCCTGAGCGCTCACCACCACCACCATGCCAATGCCGTTGTTGAAGGTGCGGTTCATTTCGATGTCGTCCACCCCGCTCACCGATTGCAGCCAGGCAAACAGCTCGCTGCGAGGCCATGAGCCGAGTTGCAAGTCCACCCCCAGGCCATCGGGGATGACGCGGGGAATGTTGTCCATCAAGCCGCCCCCGGTGATGTGCGCCAGCGCATGGATGCGGTGGGCTTGCAAGGCGGCTAGCACGGGTTTGACATAAAGCCGGGTTGGTGCCATGAGGGCTTCGCGGAAAGCTTGACCATCCAGGCTGTGGGGCCATTCGGGCGCGCTGCGCTCCAGGCATTTGCGCACCAGCGAAAAGCCGTTGGAGTGCACCCCGTTGGAGGACAGGCCTAAGACCACATCGCCCAAGCCCACCGCCGAGCCGGTGAGGATGGCGGACTTTTCCACCACGCCCACAGCGAAGCCGGCCAGGTCGTATTCGCCGTCGGGATACATGCCGGGCATCTCGGCGGTTTCGCCACCGATGAGGGCGCAGCCACTGAGTTCACAGCCTTTGGCAATGCCGGCGATCACGCGCTCGGCCACGTCCACATCCAGGCGTCCGCAGGCAAAGTAGTCGAGGAAAAACAGCGGCTCAGCGCCTTGGACCAGCACATCGTTGACGCTCATGGCCACCAAGTCGATGCCCACGCCATCGTGCATGCCCCATTCAAAAGCCAGCTTGAGTTTGGTGCCCACGCCATCTGTGCCCGAGACCAACACGGGCTCGCGGTAGCGTTTGGGGATTTCAAAGAGGGCGCCAAAACCGCCGATGCCGGCCAAAACGCCATCGCGCAGGGTTTTGCGAGCCAGGGGTTTGATGCGCTCGACCAGGGCATCCCCAGCGTCTATGTCCACGCCAGCGTCTTTGTAGGTCAGAGGTTGCTTCATGGATGGCATGCTCCTGATTGAGGGCTGGTCGATAGAATCGGCAAATTCTAGTGACCCTCTTTGTGGCCCTGTATGCAAGTTCAACCCTCTGTTCGTCCCTGGGTGTTCGCCGTGATTGGCACCCTCGCCGTGGGGGCCATGGGATGGTGGCTCGCGCCGGTGCTCACGCCATTTGCCACAGCCGCACTGCTGGCTTATTTGCTCCATCCCTTTGTCGAGTCCTTGAGCCGTCGCTTCTCGGCAGCTTGGCTGCGACCCGTGTGGGTGTTGCTGGTGATGCTGGTCTTTGGCTTGGTGGTGGTGGGGTTTTTCACCCTCATCGTTCCTGTGTTTGTTGCCGAGTGGCCCCGCCTGCAGGCTCAGTTGCCTGACTTGCTCGAGCGTTTGCGCGAAGCCTTGTTGCCCTTGACGAGCATGTTGGGCATTCGGCTGGAGTGGGATGTGCAGGCCATCAAGCAGTTCATCTTTCAGAACCTCGATGTGTCGCTTCAAGGCGGCATCCAGTCCTCGCTGGAGTCCTTGCGACTGGGGGGGAGTTTGGCGCTGGCCATTTTGGGCAACGCGGTGTTGATCCCTGTGGCCTTGTTCTTCTTTTTGCTCGACCGCCAGCAAATCCTCCACGATTTGGGCTCCTGGGTGCCCCGGCCATTGCAAGAACCGGTGACCTCGTTTTGTGTCGAATGCGACGAGATGCTGGGTCAGTATCTGAGCGGGCAGTGGCGCGTGATGCTTGCTTTGGCGGTGTATTACTCGGTGGCCTTGTCGCTGGCTGGTTTGAGCCTGGCCTTGCCCATTGGCGTCTTCACTGGGTTTGCAGTGTTCATCCCTTACATCGGCTTTGGGGTGGGTTTGCTGCTGGCCTTGCTCACCAGCTTGTTGGAATTTGCGCCCATGCAGGCCTTGCTCACGGTCGCCGTGGTGTATGGCCTGGGGCAGATGATTGAGGGGTTTTTCCTCACTCCCCGCTGGGTGGGGTCTCGCATTGGCCTGCATCCGCTGGGGGTCATCTTTGCGCTGCTGGCCTTTGGCCAGGCCATGGGTTTTGTCGGCATCTTGCTGGCGCTGCCCATGAGCGCGGTCATGGTCGTGGCGTTGCGGCGGCTGAAAAAACGCCTCGAGCAGGGCCAATGGCTGGGTCGCGAATGAAGGTCCGTGCTGCATGAAGCAATTGGCCCTGGACATCTTGTTGGGTGCCAGACCCACGCTGGACAACTTTGTGGAGGGCGACAACGCCTTGCTCATGCAGCATGTGAGGCTGCTCACCCAGACGGGTCAGCCTTCTCCCGTGCCCACGTATGTCTGGGGCGCGCGCGGGGTGGGCAAAACCCATGTCCTCAAGGCCATCGAGGCCTTGGCGCAGTCCAGGGGCGAGCGGGTGGGCTGGCTCGGTGCCAGCTCCGCCCATTCCGTGGCCTTTGATCCCCAATGGCGCTGGATCCTCATGGACGATGTGCACCTCTACGACACCTTGCAGCAGCACACGGCATTCAATTGGCTGGTCCAGGCGATTCATCCGCCTGTGGGGCAATCGCATGTGGTGATTGCCTGCGGGGATCTGCCACCGGCGCAGCTGCACCTGCGAGAGGATGTGCGCAGTCGCCTGAGCTGGGGGCATGTGTTTGAATTGCAGGGTCTGCACGATGAGGCCGCTGCCGATGTGCTCAGGCACAGGGCCAAGGCCATGGGCATTCGCCTGACCGATGAATTGATTGCCTTCATCTTGTCCCGATTCAGTCGCAATCTGAGCTCGCAACTCGAACTCTTGCAGCAACTGGATGCCTATGCCTTGCAACAGCAAAGGCCCATCACCATCCCTTTGCTCAGGAGCATGATGGAGAACATGGAATGAGTGATCGTCGACCGATTGCGATGTTTGACCTGGATCACACGCTTTTACCCATAGACTCAGACCAGTCCTGGGGGCGCTTCACGGTGTCGTTGGGATGGGTCTCGTCCTCGGACTTTCATGAGCGCAATGAGGACTTCTATCGGCAGTACGTGGCCGGCACACTGGATATCCATGAATATGTGTTGTTTGCGACTGAAGCCATTCGTCGCAAAGGCAGGCAAGACAGCTTGCAAGCCAGGCAGCGTTACATGAATGAGGTCATCGAACCTGCCATTAAGGCCAGTGCCTTGAACCTGGTGGATTCGCATCGTCGCCAGGGGCATCGGCTCGTCATGGTGAGTGCCACGCATGAATTTGTGACCCAACCCATTGCCGAGCGTTTTGGCATGGAAGTGTTGATCTCCACCGAATTGGAACAAGATCCCACGGGTTGGTACAACGGCAACATCAAGGGCGTGCCAGCGCTGCGTGAGGGCAAGGTCACGCGTGTGAATGCGTGGCTGGCGGCTCAAGGCCTGAGCTGGTCTGAGGTGCAGACCATTTTTTACAGCGACTCCATGAATGATTTGCCCTTGCTCGAATGCGTGAATCATCCGGTGGTTACCAACCCCGATCCTCGCCTCAAGGCTGTGGCCTTGGACAGGGGGTGGCCTCTTCTTCAATTGTTTGAACCCACATGATCAAAACCTTCATCTCGCGCATCCTGAACAAGCGTGCCGCAGCGGCGGACACCACGGTGGCCAACCGCATCCCGGTGTCCAAGCACGGCATTCATGTGGATTGGGTGGACCGCCGCGCTCTGGATGTGGTGAAAACCTTGCAAGAGCGGGGCTTCGAAGCCTTCATCGTTGGCGGTGCGGTGCGCGATCTGTTGCTGGGACTCAAGCCCAAGGACTTTGATGTGGCCACCAACGCCACGCCCGAGCAGGTCAAGTCGGCGTTTCGTCGTGCGTTCATCATTGGCAAGCGGTTTCGAATTGTTCATGTGGTGTTTGGCCGCGGCCGCGAGCATGAGGTGATTGAGGTCACCACCTTCAGGGCCAACCTGTCTTCGGACCAGGCGCACCAGGTGGCGGGCAACGAGCGCACCAGCAAAAAAGACCTCATGAACCTCAGCCACGCGGTGGATGCCTCGGGGCGACTGCTCAGGGACAACGTCTGGGGCAGCCAGCATGAGGATGCGGCGCGTCGCGACTTCACCGTCAACGCCATGTATTACGACCCGGTGTCTGAGGTGCTCATCGACTACCACGGTGGCTACAACGATGCCAAAAAGCGTGTCCTGCGCATGATTGGCGATCCGGCTCACCGTTATCGTGAAGACCCGGTGCGCATCGTGCGCGCGGTGCGCTTTTGCGCCAAGCTCAAGGGCTTGAAGTTCAAGCTCGACCCGGCCACAGCCAAGCCCATGCTCAAGCTCTTGCCTTTGCTCGAGCAAGTGCCGCAAAGCCGCATGTTCGACGAGATGCTCAAGCTCTTGCAGACCGGTCATGCCATCGACAGCGTGGCCACCCTACAGCAATTGGGCTTGTCCAAGGGCATCTATCCCTTGCTGGATGTGGTCGTCGACAGGGCGCAGCTCCCGTTGGTGGCTGCCGCATTGGCCGACACCGACCGGCGAGTGGGCGAGGGCAAACCGGTGGCTCCGAGTTTCCTGCTGGCCTGCGTGCTGTGGTCTGACGTCGACAACCGCTGGCAAGCCCACCGGGCCAAACTGGCACCACAGCCCGCGCTCATGTCGGCCATGGATGAAGTCTTTGAGTGGCGTGTGGGGGATGTCTCAGGACGGGGCAAGCTCGCCGCCGACATGCGCGACATCTGGTCCATGCAACCGAGATTTGAAAAGCGAACTGCGGCCACTTGCATGAGCTTGGTCGCCCAGCCGCGTTTTCGTGCCGGCTTCGATTTCATGCGATTGCGCGCTCAGGCTGGCGAGTTGCCCATGGAATTGGCCGATTGGTGGGAGCGCTTCAGTCTGGCGACCCCCGAGGATCAGCAAGACATGATCCAGGAGATGCGTCGTGCCAGCGCGCAACGTGTTCGTCATGACGCCCCCAAGTCTGAGGCAGGAGACGCCGCGTCCACCCAGGGGGCCTCCCCCTCGGCGCGCCGTCGCCGTCGGCGTAAAAGCACGCGGCCCCATCCTGAGGGTGGCTCTCCGGGCGGTGATGACTCGCATGCGTGAGGTGGAAGCGGTGGTGGCCTTAGGGGCCAACTTGGGTGAGGTGAGGTCGACCTTCGTTCGCGCCGTCAAAGCCCTGGCTGAACTCTCGTTGCGGTCGGTGGAAGTCGCCGGGGTTTATCGCTCTGCGCCGTGGCAGGCGCAGGGGCCAGACTATCTCAATACGGTGTGCGTGATCCAAACGGACCGATGCGCGCCCGACCTCTTGCAGGCCTTGCAGCATTTGGAGACGCTGGCAGGGCGCGAGCGCCCGCATGTGAACGCGCCGCGCACGCTGGACCTTGATCTGATTTTTTACGGTTCAGCCCAGATGCAAGGACCCCATCTGGTGGTGCCTCATCCGCGCTGGTCGCTCAGGGCTTTTGTCATCGAGCCCTTGGCCGAACTGCGGCCGCACAAGGTCACAGCGGCCATGAGGCAACAGGCGCACGACCCCAGCCTGGTGAGGTTGGGGGATTGGCAGACCTGGAGTCAGTCTGCCTAGACAAGCGGGCCATGAATGTCGGCGCGTGCATGCGCTCTCATTCCGCCAGCTTGAGGCCTTCCTGGATTTGCGCTTCGAAGTAATGCTGAAAGCTCATGGCCAGGCCCGAAATCAAGGCGGTGGCGCCCACCATGAGGGCCAACACAATGGCCACCACGGTGATCCAGTTGCTCAAACCTTGAGGGTGAAGTGCTTCAGCGCTTGGATTGAATCGCTGGTTCCATTGTTCAGGGCTCATGAGGCCAAGGATCAAGGCTTCCAAGCAATTCCACGCCAGACTAAAGCCCAGCAGCGGCAGCAACCACCAACTCAAGGGGTCATCAACGCCAAAGTCCATCAACCTTTGCAGACCCAAAAGCCCCAGCAAAGTGAGGAAAAAGTGCGCCCAGGCAAAACCATCTTTCCAGCCGTACAAGTACACGCGGTGAAGGCCAAATGGCCCCCCGACCAGCGAAATCCAGGTTGCCAGGGTTTTGTTTTTCATTGGGATGACTCTTGTTTCATGGGCTGCGAAGCATACCTGCAAGCCCATCAGGCGTGCAGCGCATGAGGGGCGTGGCCGCAGCGATTCAGGGTCAAATGTCCTGCACGCATATAATGCGAGGCTTTTCAGCGTGTCTAGGGCCGGGTGGCCACTAGCGTGTCTCAAACGCTGATTCATTCACCACCCAAGGAATTCAACCATGGTCGTCATTCGACTCACTCGCGGCGGCGCGAAAGCTCGCCCCTTCTTCCAGATCGTTGTGGCTGACAAGCGCAACCGTCGCGATGGACGTTTCATCGAGCGCATCGGTTTTTACAACCCCCTAGCCAAAGAAGGCGAAGAGGGTTTGCGCATTGCACAAGACCGCCTCTCCCACTGGATCGGTGTGGGTGCAAAGCCTTCTGAAACCGTGACCCGTTTGATGCGTCAGGCCAAGACGGCCGCCTGATCGGGCGTGAGTCAGCTCCCCCTGGGTCTCGAGCCCGACACCTTGCCCGACGACGCCGTCGAGGTGGGTCGAATTGCAGAGGCTTGGGGCATTCAGGGCTGGTTCAAGGTCCATGCATACAGCGCCTCCGCAGAGGCGCTTTTTTCTTGCAAGCGCTGGTACATCTGCCCGCCCGAGCCCCAAGGGGTCAAGCGGGTGATGGCCACTTCGCAGCCCGTTGTGGGGCTGTTGCGCATCATTCAAGCCAAGGTGCACAGCTCTGGTCCGGTCGCCAAGGCCGAGGTGACGCCCGATCGAACAGCGGCCGAGCAGCTCAAGGGGTGGCGCATTCATGTGCCCCGATCCAGCTTCCCCACCCCTGAAGACAATGCCTATTACTGGGTGGATTTGATCGGACTCGAGGTGGTCAATCGAGAAGGGGTGGCTTTGGGCAAGGTGGTGGAGTTGCTCTCCACAGGCCCCCATGATGTGCTGGTGCTGCATGCGCCAGTTGCGGGGGCAGATCACCCATTGGAGCGACTCATCCCCTTTGTCAAAGCCTACATCGACGATGTGGATCGCTCCCTGGGGCGCATCACTGTGGACTGGCAACCGGACTACTGAACTGGCCATGCGCATGCGATTCGATGTCATCACCCTTTTCCCTGAGCTCTTTGAGGCCTTCAAGGTCAGCGGTGTGATTCGTCGCGCCTTTGAGTCCGGGCAAGTGGACTTGCGATGCTGGAATCCCCGTGACCATGCGGCAGGACCATATCGCCGAGTCGATGATCGCCCGTTTGGTGGCGGACCTGGCATGGTGATGTTGGCCCAGCCTTTGGCCGATTGCCTAGCTGCCATTCGACAGGATCGTGGCCAAGACCGAACGCAGGCACCCCTGGTGCTTTTTTCTCCCGCTGGCCAACGGCTCAACCACGCCATGGTCGAGACCTGGTCGGCCAGTGCTGGGGGTATTTTGTTGTGTGGACGCTACGAGGGCATCGACCAGCGGTTCATCGATGCCGAGGTCGATCATCAGATCAGTCTGGGCGACTTTGTGGTGTCAGGGGGCGAAATTGCCGCCATGGCCTTGCTCGACGCAGTGGCCAGACTGCAACCTGGCGTCTTGAGCGATGAAGCGAGCGCCCTTGAGGACAGCTTCCATCCGCATTTGAATGGCTTGCTCGATTGTCCGCATTACACCCGCCCAGAGGTGTGGGGTGATGCATCTGTCCCGCCTGTACTGCTGAGCGGCAACCACGCCGAAATTGACAAATGGCGCCGACAGCAGCGCTTGCAGATCACGCTCAGGCAGCGCCCCGATTTGATGGATCAGGCTGTGCAGGAGGGCGGACTCAGCCCGGCAGAGCTGGCGTGGATCAGGGGACAACAGGACTAGGCGCCGAAAATGCTGCAAAAAGGCTTCAAAAGAGCCGGTTACGGGATTGCATATAATCTTTGGCTCGATCCTCTGATTGGCCGCCCAGACACCATGGTTGTGAATCTAGGCCCCTAGTGCAGCGCAATCACGATCGCCTGAGGACATCATGAACTTGATCCAAACCCTTGAGCAAGAAGAAATTGCTCGCCTTGGCAAAACCATTCCCGAGTTTGCCCCTGGAGACACCGTGGTGGTGAGCGTCAATGTGGTTGAAGGCAACCGCAAGCGCTTGCAGGCCTATGAAGGTGTGGTGATTGCCAAGCGCAATCGCGGCCTCAACAGTGGTTTCACCGTTCGCAAAATTTCCAGCGGTGAAGGCGTTGAGCGTACTTTCCAAACCTATAGCCCCCTGATCGCCAAGATCGAAGTCAAGCGTCGTGGCGATGTGCGTCGCGCCAAGCTGTACTTCCTGCGTGACCGCAGCGGCAAGTCTGCCCGCATCAAGGAAAAGCTGACTCACAAGTCCACAGCCAGCGCTGCGGAGTGAGCGATTGAGCCGCGACGGCACGACCGTACCGCTGGCCAAAATACCTGGGCTGGATCCCTTACGGGTTCCGGCCCTTTCTTTGCCTGAAACCCTGCCCGCTGTGCCCCTGGCGAGCATGCATGCCGATGCATTGCGGCAGCGGTTTTTGAATCCCCCCGATTGGCGTCCCGAGACCGTTTCAGAAAAGAAGTTTGGCGACCGCGTCCCCACCCAGGCCTCGGTGCTGATGGGCATTGTTCAGCGCCCGGTGCCAAGCTTGGTGTTGACCCAAAGAACCGCCCACCTCAAGACCCATTCCGGCCAAGTGGCCTTGCCAGGCGGCAAGCTTGACCCCGAGGATGCCGATGCCATCGCGGCCGCTTTGCGTGAATCCCAGGAAGAAGTGGGTCTGGACCCAAGTCATGTCGAAGTCTTGGGAACTTTGCCCGTCTACATCACCGGCACGGCGTTTGTGGTGACCCCTGTGGTGGCCTTGATTTCGGAACATGCGCGCTTTGTACCCAACCCCAACGAAGTGGCCGAGGTGTTCGAGGTGCCCCTGCCTTTTTTGATGGATCCTGCCAATCACCGCTGGCATCAATTTGAATGGGAGGGCGATGTGAGGAACTGGTATTCCATGCCCTATTACCAGGGCGATCACCATCGATTCATCTGGGGAGCCACGGCGGGGATGCTGCGCAACCTCTACCGATTCCTGCTCGCTTGAGTCTGCGTCACTGGGGTTTGAAGGTCGCTATCATCTTTTGATATGAGTTTCATTGCATTGGTCCTGGCCTTATTGATCGAGCAGGTTCGCCCCTTGCCCGATGGCAACCTCTTGCACCAAGGTGTTGCGCAATGGCACCAGTGGGTACGCCATTTCATCCATCCCGATGACCAGCGAAGCGCTTGGACGGCCTGGTCATTGGCCGTTGTGCTTCCCACGGTGCTGGTCTTGCTCATCCACTGGTTGCTTTTGTATGTGCTGGGCTGGTTTTTGGCCATTGTGTGGGCCTGTTTGGTCTTGTATGCCTGTTTGGGATTCCGACAGTTCAGCCACCATTTCTCCAGCATCCGCGATGCCATTTCCATGGGGCAGTACGACGAGGCAGCGCAAGCCTTGGCGCAATGGCGTGGGGTGGATCGTGTGACTTCTGAGCCCACCGAACTGACCCGACAACTCATTGAACATGCTTCGCTCGAGAGTCATCGACATGTGTTTGGCGTGGTGTTCTGGTTTTCCATGCTGGCGGCGTTGGGCTTGGGGCCAACAGGAGCTGTTTTTTACCGATTGAATGAATTTGTGGCCAGAGCCTGGTCTAACCGCTCGGACGATTTCCCGGTATCGGGACAGGTCGATGCCCAGGTCAGTGCGCAAGCTTGGCATGTGGTTGATTGGCTATGCGTTCGGGTCACCGCCTTGATGTTCGCCATTGCGGGCAATTTTGAGGATGCGGTAGATGCCTGGCGTACCCAGGCTTCGCGACAAAGTCTGAGCAACGAGGAAGTCCTGATTTGTGCCACGTCTGGCGCCATTGGCGTTCAGTTGGGCGCGGCATTTCAGTCTGAAGCCACCAACTCGATGGCCTCTGACACCACCACGGCCTCCATGAAACCTCAATCGCATCATCTGCGCAGCCTGGTTGGCTTGGTGTGGCGAACCGTGGTGGCCTGGGTTGCGCTCTTGGGCTTGATGACCTTGGCGCGCTTATTGGGTTGATGCCCGGGCTTGCCTCATTGACTCAACTCGTCGTGCAGTTGGCAATAGATCCGGTAGCGTGTGGCGTCGATCAGGCCTTGTTCGACTGCATTGCGTACGCTGCACTGGGGTTCATTCAAATGGCTGCAGTTGCTGAAACGGCAATGCCCCATGTGAGCTCGAAGGTCAGGCATGAGCCAAGGGAGTTGCTGTGCCCCCACATGGTGCAAGCCAAACTCCTGAAACCCTGGTGAATCGATCAGCGCGCTGTGATGCGCCGCATCCAGCCAATACCAGGTGGTCCGGGTGGTCGTGTGCTTGCCCGAATGCAAAGCTTTAGAGAGGTCTTGTGTGCGCGATTGGGCGTGGGGCACCAGGGTGTTGATGAGTGAGCTTTTTCCCGACCCGGACGGCCCAACCACCAGGGTGGACTTGCCTTCCATCCAGGCCAGGAGTTCTGGCAAACCGCGAGGGGTGGGTTTGATTTGCATGGGGAAGAGGGGCACCTCCCACCGGGCATGATTGGCCAGTCGATGCCGAGCCAGCGCAAAAGATTCGGTCAAGTCGGATTTGTTCAGTGCAATGGCTGCGGGGATATCCTGGGACGCTGCGGCGATCAGGGAGCGCATCAATTGCATGTCTGAAAAATGGGGCTCCGCGGCAATGAGGATCAGAACCTGATCGATGTTGGCGGCAAAGGACTTGGTGCGGATCTGATCCTGGCGAAAAAATTCGTTGTGCCGGGCAGCCACTGAATCGATGACCAGGCTGTCAGATTCGCGGTGGCAGCACACCCAGTCGCCAACGAGAGCTGTTGTTTTCTTGCTTTTGATCAGCGCCAGATGACGCTGCCCTTGTGCGTCTTCAACTTGAAGCTGTCGGCCATACGACTCGACCACCCGATGCGTGGGTTCAGACATGCAACTGTCTCAGTCGATCCAGAGCAGGCGGGTGGCTGTGATGGAACCACACGTACAGCGGGTCTGGCGTGAGGGTGGAGGAGTTGCCTTTGTAGAGCTTGATGAGGGCGTTGCGTAAATCGGGTGCCTGGGCATGCTGCACAGCAAAGGCATCGGCTTGGAATTCTCTGCGGCGAGACAGTGCGCTGCCCAGCGGCTTGAGAAAAAACAAGGCGGGTGGCAGCAACCAGTAAAGAGACAAAAGCAGCAGGGCATGTCGGCCTTGGCCAGATGCGGCTTCAAGCCCCAAGACGCTCAGCACTTCCATCCTGGATTGGAGGGCATCCAGACCAAAGAGGAAAACGGCACTCACCAGAGCTTGGGTGATGAACATCCAGGTGACATGGCGGAGTTTGAAATGACCGAGCTCATGAGCGAGCACTGCGATCACTTCGCCGGCATTGAGTTTGTCGAGCAAGGTATCAAAAAACACGACGCGCTTTTCGGTGCCCAGTCCAGTGAAAAACGCATTCGCATGGGAGCTGCGCCGGCTCGCATCCATGACCTGAAAGTCTTTGGCTTTGAAGCCCACGGCTTGCATCAAGGCCTCGGCGCGCGGGCGAATGTGCTCATCCTCAAAAGGCTTGAAGGTGTTGAAAAGGGGCATCAGCCATCGGGGAGCCACGATCATCAGCACGATTTGGAAACTCATCCACAGCAACCAGACCCAAATCCACCAGTGGGTGCCACCTTGGGACATGAGTTGAAGCACCCCAGCCAAAAGTGCAAGCCCGAGGATCAGACCAAGTACCAGGCCTTTGATTTGGTCAATGAACCACAGGCTCAAGCTGCTTCGATTGAAACCATGCTCGGCTTCCACCACAAAGATGCTGTAGAGAGAGAAGGGGAGCTGGATCAGGGAATGGATCAGGATGAAGGCCGCCACGAAAGTGAGTTGGGCGGTCAAGCCATCGCCAAGACCATGACTCACCGTGGATTGGAGCCAGGACAAACCACCGCCGAACGTCCAGCACACGGCCTCGATCAGGCTGGCGGTGGTTGTCCAACTGGTGAACACAGATTTGGACAGGGCATAGCGGGCGGCGGCCTGATGTTCGGCCAGGCTCACTTCGTTCTGAAAGGCCGTAGGGACCTGACTTTGGTTGCGAAGCACATGCGCACGCTGGCGAGCCTCCAACCACAGCACAGTCGCCCAATGCAAGGCAAAGATTGCAATCACCACCCAAGCAAGCCAAATATCATGTGTCATGCGTGGAGTTTATTCATTCCTGAAAAAGCCTTGTTTACCCCATGGTGGACAATGCACAGATGAGCGAATCCGTGACCCCTTCTGTTGCATTGGCCAAGTCAGACCTCAACCTGGTCTGGATTGATTGTGAAATGTCCGGTCTTGACCCTGAGCGCGAGCGTTTACTTGAAATCGCCGTGGTGATCACTGGTCCTGACCTGCAGCAGCGCGTGGAAGGCCCAGTGCTGGTCATTCACCAAAAGGATGAGGTGCTCAACAGCATGGATGCCTGGAACAAGGGAACTCATGGTCGCAGTGGCCTCATCGACCGCGTCAAAGCTTCGATGTGCACCGAAGATCAGGCTCAGGAGCAACTGCTGGCTTTCATCCAGCAATATGTACCCAAGCAGTCTTCTCCCATGTGTGGCAACACCATTGGCCAGGACAGGCGTTTTCTCGTCAAGTACATGCCTAAGCTCGAGGCATGGTTTCACTATCGCAATCTGGATGTCAGCACCCTGAAGGAATTGGCCAAGCGTTGGAAGCCTGAGGTGCATTCCGCCTTCAAAAAGCGCCAATTGCACACAGCATTGGCCGATGTTCACGAGTCCATTGACGAGCTAATCCACTACAAAACACATTTTTTGCGGTGCTGATGCCCAAGTCGTGAGAGAATGCACCAGTTGGTCTTACACCAACCCCCACATCCGCCAGCTCTCAGACACATGGTCTGATCCGTCCAATACGGATTTTTGATGGTTGATGCCTTTCAACCTTCATGGATACCTCGCGAGATGAACTCTACTCACACCGAGCAGACCGCTGTTGCGCCTGCCTTTTGCCCTTTTGACCTTGCCCCTTTCCTCAAAGATGCGGTAGCGAGTTTGGGATTTGAATCCCCCACCTCAGTCCAATCCACGGTTTGGGACCACTGGGTCAAGGCCGCTGATCAAGCCCCCAACCTCTTGGTTTCCAGCCAGACCGGCAGCGGCAAGACCTTGGCCTTTTTGCTGCCAGTGCTGCAATCCATCGAACTTCAACGCACGGGGCAGATGGCGCAAAAGAGTCCCAATGCTGAGGCGCCTGCCGATGCTTTTGGCAAGCGCAAGGCGGCGACCAAACGTCGCAACCCCTATAACCCCAGGCACTTTGTCACCCCCAAGCCCAGTGCCTTGATCTTGTGCCCCACGCGTGAACTGGCGCAGCAAGTGGCCAACGATGCGATCAATTTGGTGCGTGCAGGCAAAGGCCCGCGTGTGGCTTGCCTGGTGGGCGGCATGCCCTATGCCGTGCAAATGTCACGTCTTCAAAATGTGGACATGGTGATTGCCACCCCTGGCCGATTGTTGGATTTGGCCGACTCGGGTAGCCTCGATTTGAGTGCGGTGCAGTGGTTGGTGCTGGATGAAGCCGACCGCATGCTGGACCTGGGCTTTGCCCCTGACCTTGCGCGGGTGGATGAAATGACAGCCCAGCGAGCCTGCACCATGATGTTCAGCGCCACCTTTGACCCCCCCATCGAGAGGCTGGCTAAGGCCTTGGCACCTGGCGCAACTCGCTTGCAATTGCATGACAACCGCAAAGCCCACGAAAGCATTGAGCAACGTCTTTACTGGGCTGATGACGAAGCTCATCGTTCCAGACTACTGGAGCATTGGCTCAGGGACGTCAACATTGAGCAGGCCATCATCTTCACGAGCACACAGGTGGGTTGTGAGGCATTGGCACAGTACCTCCAAGATGAAGGCTTTTCCGCCATGGCTTTGCATGGTGCGCTGAGTCAGGCGGTGCGCAATCGCCGACTGACCCAGTTGCGCAGCGGTCGTCTGAAATTTCTCGTGGCCACCGATGTGGCTGCACGTGGCATTGACGTGCCAGGTATCAGCCACGTCTTCAACCACGGCTTACCCATGAAAGAAGAAGACCATGTGCACCGCATTGGCCGTACGGGCAGAGCAGGGCGCAAGGGCTTGGCGGTCACATTTGCCTTGATGCGCGAGTCCAGAAAAGTCAACGCCATTGAGCAGTATTTGGGCCGCCCCATGGCAGTTCACGTTGTCGAGGGTCTGGAGCCAAGGCAGCGTTTGTCCAAGCCAAAACATGCCGCCACCAAACCCGGTTCGGGTCACCGTGGACAGCGTTCGAGAAACGGTGGGACATCGACAGCCAAGCCACGTTCAGGCGATCGCTTTGCGCGTGCTGACGGTGCGCCCAAGTCAACTTCACATGCCTCACCAGGCTCAAGAACGGGACGCGACGAGGCCCACCATGCGCATGCGGGTCATCGCACCCACAAGAGCCGACCGGCGACTGGTCAGGGCAAATCAGGAGCTGGACGCCCCCCAATCTAAAGCCTTTAAGGAATGAGGTTACAAAAATTTGTCTCATTTCAGACTCAATGTTGTGAAATCTTCCCAGTGTTGATATGACATTCAATCCTTTGAACTTCATTGGGATAATTTATACAAATGAATTCATTCACCATCCCGGATGTCAAGCTTTTTACGCTTATTCAAGTTGATTCAGAAAGTTTCGATCCTTTGAGTTTCTAACAATAGAAAATTCAATGAAATCAATACGTTCTGAATTCAATTTGATTCAGGTCTGGTTTGTTAACATCCGCTCAAGGAGCGTGAATCAACATGTCAAATCAATCTGATTCTTTAGACAGCATTGTCATTGGCGACGGTGTCATGGTCAAAGGCACCTTCACCGTCCCCTCCAAAGCCATCATCAATGGTGTCATCGAGGGTGACCTGACTGCGGATGAATTGTTGATTGGTCCCACTGGGAAAATCACCGGCCGAATCAAGGCCAAGGTGATTGATGTTCGTGGCGAACTGCATAACGACATCATCAGTGAAAAGAGCTTGATTGTGCGCAGCAGCGGCAAACTTGCGGGCAAGGTTCACTATTCCGAAATCGAAATCGAAAAAGGCGGTGAGATCGAGGGGGTGTTGAATCAGGGTCTGGATAGCCCCCCGGTTCGCATGTCCGTGCAGGCGCCTGTTTCTGCACCCACGTTTGTTGCACCGACCGCGGTTGTACCTCCTCTAACGCCTGCTGCTGCACCTTCTCCTGCGCCTGCCTCTGAGCCAGCCAAGCCCGAGGGAGCCGATAAGGCGTAAAGGTTTCTCATGCGGCGTTTTCGTTTTCCATGGATGTTGATCAAACAGATCCCTGCTTTGGTGGTCAAGGGTTGGAATCATCCATTCAAAGATGCGCGCATCATCCTTGAACAACAAGGTGATTTGCATTATTTAAGTATCACGGCCTCAGTTCAAAAGTGGTTGGTGCGCAGCGCCATCGTCACAGTTGGCGGTTTGACTTTGTTGCTCACGCTGATGGTGGTGGTCAATGTGGATCTCTTGATCAGCCGCATGAAGCTTGAGCGCTCTCACGAGGCGGTTTATCGCGCTTTGCTATCGAGCAACGAACAAGACGTAGCGGGTGAATCCATTGATGAATCCCAGATGCTCACACTCGCACAAGCCATTCGTGACCGCGATACGAGCATTCGTCGTTTCGTGGACATGTCCATGGTGGCGGTATCCAAGGAAAACGAAACCATCAAGACTCAGCTACAGACAGCAGGCTTGACTGAAAAGATTGTTCGCATCATCCAGGACAACTCTGCCAAGGGTGGATTCACCGTCAATGATGATCTCAAGTCCAACCCCTTGTTGCGCGGCAAGGTGGCAGAAGATTTGGAAACCAATCGTTCCCTGCGCGATGTGTTGTATGCATTGCCCAGCGCCATGCCCATTAAGTCTTTTGAAATCACCTCTGGCTTTGGCATTCGCAAGCACCCCATTTCAGGTCGTGCCCACTTTCACAGTGGCATCGACTTGATCACTGATGACCCGGACGAGCGCATTTATCCCGTCAAATCAGGCGTTGTGATGGGCGCTCAGGAGCATCCAAGCTACGGCAACATGGTGATGGTCCGCCATTCCAATGGCATTGAATCCGTCTATGGACATTTATCAAAAGTGTTGGTGAAACAAGGCGACACGGTTGGTGTCGATACCGTCTTGGGATATATTGGCAACTCTGGTGTGTCCACTGGCAAGCATCTCCACCTGGAAATCCTCATTGGAGGCTATCCAGTCAACCCGCAAAATGTGATTCGAACGGCTCAATATGTTCAACAAATCAAAACCGCCCGGTAACAGTGGCATTGCGACTTCATCTCCCTCATCGGAGACGATGGGCGAAATTGGCCGTGAGTCGGATACTCCCCCTTCAACCCTTTCAAAACCTTCAGTCATGGATGCTTTGTCTACCACCGCTTCCAAGCCCTCTATCCTCAGTGAGGGATTTTCCTTCCGAGGTGAGATTGCAGCCAAAGGCGCCATCCATGTGGAAGGCTCTTTGAACGGACAAATTCAAGTTGACGAGTTGACCATCGGTTCAAAAGGTCAGGTTGAAGGCGTGGTGACCTGCTCTAGCTTGCACATCAAAGGTAAGTTCTCCGGCACAGCCACTTGTCAGGAACTGATCGTCACCTCATCTGCCTCTGTCGATGGCCATGTGGTTTACCAAACGTTGTCCGTCCAAAAGGGCGCGTCGATCAAGGGCGAACTTCTGCTCGTCAAATGACGATTTTTCACTGATTGACTCATGTCATCCCTCATTGCTGTAGATGGGACATTGATCAAATCCTTGCGGGAAAGCAGGGGCCTGAGTCAACAAGAATTAGCCGCTTGGGCTTGTTTATCGGTCAAGCAAGTCAAGCAAATCGAGGAGGGTGGCACCTCCTCTTTTTACAATGACGACATCAAACGCAAGGCCACAATGAGATTGGCTGTTTTGCTGGATGCTCACAAACACCAAACTGAGGTTGCAACTGCTTCACCTGAGGCTACGGTTGCTGTGAGTGTTCGTGCCGAACCTTTACACCCGCTTGCCAACCCACCATTGGACCCAAACTTGGCCGATGAAGTGAGTGAAAGAAGGGACACTCAAGTAGACCAAGTGATGGCACCACCAACCGAAGCCATGGCAGAAAGTGACAGCCCTGGATCTCAGCGTGGTGCTCGGGTCATGCTGTGGGTCAGCATCGTTGTGACCTTACTTCTTGTGGTCTATGGGTTGGGCTTTTTGAATCACGTCTGATGACCCATGAACGCGTTCAGTTCTTGGCACCCAGGGCCAAGGCTCTGACACGTTGCTCATCCAATTCCTTGACATTGCTCACAGTGGATGTGTTCCAGCCATGAAGGTGTGTGCTTGCAATGTCGACCAAGGCGTCTATCCAACTGGGGTCGGAATTCAAACAAGGGATATAGCCAAAGTCGCTGCCACCGGATTCAAGAAACGCCGCCTGAACCTCCATGGCAATTTCTTCCAAGGTTTCCAGACAGTCTGTGACAAAACCTGGGCAGATGACATCCAACGCTTGGTGACCCTCTTGCGCAAGTCGTTTGACAGTGGGTTCTGTGTAGGGTTCCAGCCATTTGGCTTTGCCAAACCTTGACTGGAAAGTCAGGGTGTATTGGTCAGACTTGAGTGACAGGGCCTGAGCCAGCAGTCGACCAGTTTTGTGACACTCGCAGTGATAGGGATCGCCCAACTCCAGGGTGCGCTGTGGCACGCCATGAAAACTCATCACCAAATGGGCTTGTCGCCCCGTGGTTTGCCAATGCCGGCGAACTTGCGCAGCCAGCGCTTCAATGTATTTGGGGTGATCGTGATAGTGCTTGACCCAACGCATCTCAGGCAGATTGCGATGCCGTTTCATCCATTGACACACATCGTCCCAAACACTGGCCGTGGTGGTGGCTGAGTATTGCGGATAGGCGCTCAGCACAAGCAACTGATTCACGCCGGCTGATCGCATTTCATCAAGCACAGTGGGTAAAGCTGGAGAGCCGTAACGCATGGCAGGTCTGACCATCACCCGCTCAGGATCGAAACGCGTTTGAAGAGCTTGGGCTTGAGACAAGGTGCCATGAAGCAGGGGAGATCCCTGCTCGGTCCAGATGCTGGCGTACTTGGCTGCAGATTTCGCAGGCCGAAGGCGAAGGATGATGCCGTGAAGAATGGGCAGCCAAACCAGACGGGGAATCTCCACCACACGAGGATCCCCTAGAAACTGCGCCAAATAGCGCCTCAGCGCCGATGCGGTGGGTGCATCTGGCGTGCCCAGGTTGCACCAAACGATACCAATCTTGTTGGATTGGCCATGGCGGTAAGACGGTTCTTGCGCGAAGCGGTCAGACATTTCAAATTCCCTTTCCCACATTGTCTGTCAGCAAGACAGACCAGCCAAAAGCTTGGAAATGGGCATTTGCCTTTAATGAGATTGAATCGCCTCAATGACCTGTAAGCCCGAACGAATGGCTCCTTCTAGGGTGGAGGGCAGGTCTGATTCGACGTAGTCACCGCAAGCCCAGACGCCGGGGCCAACATGGTGTCCTGGCCTCTTCAACCCAGGGCGGCAGAGGATGGTGGCGCGAGGGTCTAGAAAGCAAGCGACCACCTCGGGTTGCCTGCCCCAAACCGATTGGGCTTGTTGCAAGACCAGTCTGGCGGCTTCTTCGCGATCCACTTGGGCAAAACTGATCACCCATGACCAGATGCCCCCGTATTGAGGGCTTGCCCTCAGGCATCCCAAGTCCATCACCACCTGAGCGGGTGAATCTAAGCCTGGAGGCATGATGACCAAGGGGTCCATCAGTTGAGGGGCAGATCCGCTCCAGCGGGTGTAGACCGTTGCAATGGGGCCATGCTCGATGTGCTGAGCCATGTCCGACCATTCAGGTGACAACCCGCTGCTCAGCCGTGCGGCTTCCTGAGCTGAACACGCCAGCACCACCCTACCAGTGTCGAGCAACGGGTTCAGGTCCGTGATGCGCTGTCCCAGCTGGACCTGAGCGCCTCGTGCGCGAAGCCAGTCGGCGGCTCGATGGGGCAGCAATTCGCTCAGGCTGACCTTGGGCAAGAGCAAGTCGCTGGCTTGAGGTGATTCAAAAGAGGTCTGCATCAGGTTCAAAAAAACCGTGGCGTCGGCCTGGCTGGCTGGCAAATTCATGGCTGACACGCACAAGGCCTCCAGCCAGGGTTGAACCGTCCAATGAGCATTCATCGCCAGCCAATCGGCGGCGGTTTTCCCGTGCCAAGACGCGGGCCGACTCCATTGCAGTTGCACGATGCACTGCAGCCAAGCCCACCGTTCACGCCAGTTCAGCATGGAGCAGCTGAGTAAGCCCATGAGCCTTTGCCAGCGTCCGGGATGAGCCAGCCAGGGTGCCATGCGCCCAGAGGGTGTCGTGAACTGCAAGGGGGTTCTGTATAGAACCGTTTCAGGATCTGCGCCAACAAGTGACATCAAGGACAGGGTGTGGGTGCATGCGCCCGTGAGAATGTGCTGTCCGTTGTCGAGCTCCAAGTGCCCCCAATTCACCTGGCGAGCACGCCCGCCCAGTTGAGGGGCCATGTCGTACAAGCACACCTCATGTCCTGCCAAGACGCCGTGCACAGCCGCCGACAGACCTGCCCAGCCCCCTCCCACAATATGTAGACGGGTCACAGCATGCCCAAGGCTTGGACCTTCCAGGCCAGCCAAAATTTGCGCAAAGGCGTCAGCTTGACCCGTTGATTGAGTACGGGAAACTGAGCCGACTGAATCTCTGCCAGCAAGGTGCGGTAGATGCTGGCCATCATGAGGCCAGGTTTTTGGGTGTGGCGATCCACCTGGGGCAGCAAGTCCAGGGCCTTTTGATAGTGCCCCAACGCCCTGTCCGCTTGAAACTGCATCAAGGATTTGAAGGCAGGTCCGTCCTGCTGGTTCAGGATCGACTGAACGCTCACGCCGTGGGTGCGCAGGTCATCCAGGGGCAAATAGATGCGCCCCCGCCTGGCGTCCTCGCCCACATCGCGAATGATGTTGGTGAGTTGAAGGGCCAATCCCAGTTCATGGGCATAGGCCGTGGTCTGCTCATGGGTCTGACCAAAGATTCGGGCAGAGACTTCGCCCACCACCCCCGCCACCAAATGGCAATAGTGCTGTAGCCCAACAAAATCCAGGTATCGGTTCTGACGCAAGTCCATTTGGCATCCTGCAATGATGTCCTGCAAATGCTGGGCATGGATGCCATACACATCTGCCCAGGGCATCAAGGCTTTCATCACGGGATGCTGGGCTTGACCTTGGTAGGCTTCGATCACCTGCTGATGCCACCAAGCCAGCTTGGCGCTGGCGACATCGGGTTCTTGCATGTCATCCACGACATCGTCCACTTCACGGCAAAACGCGTAAAAGGCCGTGATGGCTGCCCGGCGGGGTTTGGGCAAAAACAGAAAAGCGTAATAAAAGCTGCTCCCCGAAGAGGCGGCCTTGTCTTGAACGTATTGCTCGGGTGTCATGTGTGGATTGTGTCAAAGGCTAGGCGGCCGGGTGCTCAGGCAACGCCAGGCCACCTGTAGCCAATCCACAGCACCCAGCGTGGGGCGAATGTGCTGCACGTCGGTGTGGGCAACGCGCTCCAATGTCCGAAGTCCGCCGTGGACCACTGCGCGCAGCTCCCAGCCCATGCGGCCCCGGATCAGCCATGCCAATGGTGCGCCCCGCAACATGCGCAACCGCGTCAGTTCAATCGCATCCGACAAAGAAAGCCCGGCCGGCAAATAGTGCCGGCCGCGTTGGCGATCCACACTCAAGTCTTGCCAAAAATTGATCAACTGAAGGGCTGTGCAGATGTCATCGCTCATGGCGAGGTGGGCGGGCTCGTTTTGATGGATCAGCTGCAAAATCAAGCGACCCACCGGGTTGGCGGACCGGCTGCAATAGTCCAGGACCTGATCAAGGTCTTGCATGACCAAGCCTTGTGCGGTCATGCGGACGTCCTGCTGAAAGGCACTCAACAAATCCCGAAGGAGCTGCACATCCAGCTGGTGTTCAACAACATGGGGCCACAACTCACCAACAGTGGGTGGGACCTGTTGAAGATCCTGACCCATTTGAAGGTGGATCAGGGCTTGATCGAGCGCTTCTAGAGCGCTCATGCGTTGCGTCCAGTGCGCTTGACCTTCATCGGCCAAGTCGTCGGCATGACGCGCAAAGCGGTAAAGGCTTTTGACCGCTGGCCGTATGGATGGCGGACAAAGCCAGGATGCAACAGGAAAATTTTCGTAATGATCAACGGCCATGGGGGCATTCTCTCAAGAGCTTGCAGTGGTGCAGTTAAAATCTTGAAACCGATTTCAGATGGGTGGTTTGTGATCGCAAACCACCCGTCGCCTTTTTCAAACTTCGCGCGGGTGGCGAAATTGGTAGACGCACCAGGTTTAGGTCCTGACGCCAGCAATGGTGTGGGGGTTCGAGTCCCCCCCCGCGCACCAGGCTGGCGCCACCCGGCACAACCTGTCACTTTTAGGAGCAGCTTTCGTGGCCATTGAAGTTCAAACTCTCGAAAAACTCGAGCGCAAAATGACACTCACCTTGCCCGTGGATGTCATCAATCAGGAAGTCAAAACCCGCCTCCAGAGCCTGGCGCGCCGCGTCAAGGTGGATGGCTTCAGGCCGGGCAAAGTGCCGCTGAGCATCGTTTCCCAGCGATACGGCTATTCGGTTCACTATGAAGTCATGAACGACAAAGTGGGCGAGGCCTTTCAGAAGGCTGCCAATGAAGCCCAGTTGCGGGTGGCTGGTCAGCCCAGCATTTCCCAAGCCGAAAATGCACCCGAAGGCCAAATGGCTTTTGACGCTGTGTTTGAAATTTATCCCGAAGTCAAAGTGGCTGATCTGAGCGGCATCACCGTCGAAAAGGTGGTGTCCAGTGTCAACGAAGAAGCCATCGACAAGACCATCGATTTGTTGCGCAAGCAGCGCCGCACCTTTGCGCAGCGCAGCATGGATGCCCAGGCGCAAGCCGGGGATCGTGTCACCATCCATTTCGAGGGCAAGATCGACGGTGAGCCTTTTGAAGGTGGCCGCGCAGAGAATTTCCAGTTCATCCTGGCCGAAGGCCAGATGCTCCCGGCCTTTGAAGAAGCCGTGAACGGCATGAAGCCCGGTGAGAGCAAGACCTTCCCGTTGCCCTTCCCTGAGGACTACCACGGCAAAGATGTGGCTGGCAAGACCGCTGACTTTTTGGTGACCCTCAACAAACTCGAGGCAGCTCATTTGCCCGAGGTGAACGATGAGTTTGCCAAGTCCCTGGGCGTGAAGGATGGCACCGTCCAAGGCCTCAAGGCTGACATTCGCGAGAACCTGGATCGCGAATTGGAATCGCGTTTGCTGTTGCGCCGCCGCCAGGCCACGTTGCAGGCCTTGGTGGCTCATGCAGAGCTGGATTTACCCCAATCCATGGTCAAGTCTGAAACCCTCCGATTGGTGGATCAGGCGAGGGCTGATCTCAAGCAAAGGGGCATCAAGGATGCCGAGACAGCCCCCATCCCCGAGGACATCTTCAAGCCCCAGGCTGAGCAACGTGTTCGCATGGGATTGGTGGTGGCCGAAGTGGTCAAAGCCAATGGCTTGCATGCCACGCCAGAGCAGCTGCGCGAGCGTGTGGAATCCATGGCTGCGAGCTACGAAAAGCCCGAAGAGGTCATCAAATGGTATTTCAGCGACTCATCCCGCCTGGCTGAGATTGAAGGCTTGGTCATCGAGGCCAACGTCACGGATTTCGTGTTGAGTCAAGCGAAGGTCACCGAAAAGACCGTTTCCTTCGAAGAACTCATGGGTCAGGGATGATGTTGATCTCAAACTGGAGAACAAGCATGAGCGCATTGGATACATCGGCATTGGGAATGGTTCCCATCGTCATTGAGCAATCGGGGCGGGGTGAGCGTTCCTACGACATTTATTCGCGTCTCTTGCGTGAGCGGGTCATCTTCTTGGTGGGGCCTGTGAATGACCAAACCGCCAACCTGGTGGTGGCTCAGCTTCTCTTTCTGGAGTCAGAGAATCCTGACAAGGACATCTCCCTCTACATCAACTCACCTGGGGGTTCGGTCTCGGCTGGCATGGCCATTTTCGACACCATGAACTTCATCAAGCCAGCGGTTTCCACCCTTTGCGTGGGCATGGCGGCCAGCATGGGTGCCTTTTTGCTCGCGGCAGGTGAAAAAGGCAAACGTTTTGCATTACCCAATGCCAAGGTGATGATTCACCAGCCTCTGGGCGGTACTCAGGGTCAAGCCACCGAGATAGAGATTCATGCCCGAGAAATCCTCAAGACGCGTGAGCAACTCAACAAAATTCTTGCAGAGAGAACGGGGCAGCCTCTTGAGCGCATCGAAAAAGACACTGAGCGTGACTATTTCCTGAGCGCAGAAGAAGCCCAGGCCTATGGTCTCGTTGATCAAGTCATCGCAAAGCGCAGCTAAGGGCCGTTTTTCGCTCAGGGAATTGCATTTCAGGCCGATGTTTTAACTGGTTATCATCGGTTCGTTTCAGCTTAGGAAGGTGACATCGGCATGGCAGAGAAAAAAGGCAGTTCCAGTGACAAAACCCTGTACTGTTCGTTTTGTGGAAAAAGCCAGCACGAGGTCAAAAAACTCATTGCAGGTCCCTCTGTTTTCATTTGCGATGAATGCATAGACCTTTGCAACGACATCATTCGTGACGAATTACCCGATGCAGACATTTCTGCATCCACTGCCAAGGGCGACTTGCCCACGCCCCAGGACATCAAACACAATCTGGACCACTACATCATTGGTCAGGACAAGGCCAAGCGGGCCTTGGCGGTCGCGGTCTACAACCACTACAAGCGCTTGTTGCACAAAGACAAGGCGGGCAAGGACGATGTTGAACTCACCAAGAGCAACATTTTGCTGATTGGCCCAACAGGATCTGGCAAGACCTTGTTGGCCCAGACCATGGCAAAAATGCTCAATGTCCCCTTTGTGATGGCCGATGCCACCACGCTCACCGAGGCTGGCTATGTAGGCGAGGACGTTGAAAACATCATTCAAAAGCTGCTTCAGAACTGCAATTACGACGTCGAAAAGGCCCAGCGTGGCATTGTTTACATCGACGAGATCGACAAGATTTCCCGCAAGTCTGATAACCCTTCCATCACCCGCGATGTGTCAGGAGAGGGTGTCCAGCAAGCTTTGCTCAAACTCATTGAGGGAACCATGGCCAGCGTACCGCCCCAAGGCGGACGCAAGCACCCCAATCAGGATTTTTTGCAGGTGGACACCACCAACATCCTGTTCATTTGCGGTGGCGCCTTTGCTGGCCTTGAAAAGGTCATCGAACAGCGCACCGAAGCCTCAGGCATTGGGTTTGGTGCCCTGGTCAAGTCCAAGAAGGAAAGATCTCTGACCGATGTCTTTGCCGAGGTCGAGCCAGAAGATCTCATCAAGTTTGGTCTGATCCCCGAATTGGTGGGTCGTTTGCCCGTGGTTGCCACGTTGGACGAACTGACCTCTGAGGCGTTGGTACGCATCCTCACTGAGCCCCGCAATGCACTGGTTAAGCAATACGCCCAGCTCTTTGCCATGGAAGGGGTTGATCTCGAATTCCGCGCACCTGCACTCGAAGCCATTGCACGCAAGGCCCTGGACAGAAAAACAGGCGCTCGTGGATTGAGGTCGATACTTGAACATTCGTTGATCGACACCATGTTCGACCTGCCCAACCAAAACAATGTGGAGAAGGTGGTGGTTGAAGAGGCCACTGTCGTTGACCACAAGCCACCTTTGCTGGTTTACCGAGAGGAAGCCAAAAAGGCCTAAATTCTTTAGGGACTCGGGATGGCTCGGTCCCTTTTTTGATGGAGGACATCATGTCCGGAAATCCTTTGTTGCCGGCAGAACCCATTGATCTGCCCCTGCTGCCTCTGCGCGATGTGGTGGTATTCCCCCACATGGTGATTCCCTTGTTTGTGGGGCGCCCCAAAAGCATCAAAGCCTTGGAGACCTCCATGGCGGCCAACCGTTCAGTGATGCTGGTTGCCCAAAAGGCGGCTGCCAAAGATGAGCCAGCAATTGCCGACATGTTTGAGGTCGGATGCATTGCATCCATTCTTCAAATGCTCAAGCTCCCCGATGGCACAGTCAAAGTATTGGTCGAGGGTCAACAGCGTGCCAAGGTCAATCGCATTGAAGATGGCGAGCTTCACTTCTCGGCCAACCTGACCCCCATGCTGCCTGAAGTTGGCAAGGAAGCCGATGCAGAGGTTGAGGCTTTGCGCAGAGCGGTCATGCAGCAGTTTGATCAATACGTCAAACTCAACAAGAAGATCCCGCCGGAAATCCTCACCTCCATTGCCAGCATTGATGAGGCCGGCCGTTTGGCTGACACCATCGCAGCGCATTTGCCGCTCAAGCTTGAGAACAAGCAAATGGTGCTGGATCTGCCCGATGTGAAGGAGCGTTTGGAAAACCTCTTTTCCCAACTTGAGCGAGAAGTCGAAATTCTCAATGTCGATAAACGCATCCGTGGGCGTGTCAAGCGCCAAATGGAGAAAAATCAGCGCGACTTCTACCTCAATGAACAAGTCAAAGCCATTCAAAAAGAATTGGGCGAAGGCGAAGAAGGGGCTGACATCGAAGAGATTGAGAAGAAGATCAAGGCTGCTCGCATGCCCACGGATGCACGCAAAAAGGCCGAGTCGGAACTCAAAAAGCTCAAGCTCATGTCACCCATGTCGGCTGAAGCGAGTGTGGTTAGGAATTACATCGATGTTCTGGTCAACTTGCCCTGGAGCAAGAAAACAAAAATCAAGCACGATCTGCCTTTTGCGGAGGGCGTTCTGAATGAGGACCACTATGGGCTTGAGAAGGTCAAGGACCGCATCCTTGAGTACTTGGCGGTTCAGCAGCGCGTCGACAAAGTGAAGGCCCCCATCTTGTGCTTGGTTGGGCCTCCGGGCGTGGGCAAAACCTCGTTGGGTCAGTCCGTTGCCAAGGCAACCGGGCGCAAGTACGTTCGCATGGCGCTGGGCGGTATGCGTGACGAAGCGGAAATCCGTGGCCACCGCCGCACTTACATTGGTGCATTGCCTGGAAAGCTGCTTCAAAACCTCACCAAGGTCAAAACCCGCAATCCCCTCTTTTTGCTCGACGAGATCGACAAGCTGGGTGCGGATTTCCGTGGTGATCCATCTAGCGCCTTGCTCGAAGTGTTGGACCCGGAGCAAAACCATACCTTCAACGATCACTATGTGGAGGTGGATTTTGATTTGAGCGATGTGATGTTTGTGGCAACTTCGAACTCCATGAACATTCCACCTGCCTTGCTCGATCGCATGGAGGTCATTCGACTTTCTGGCTACACCGAGGAGGAAAAGATCAACATTGCGCTCAAGTACCTCATCCCCAAGCAGTTTGAAAACAATGGGGTCAAGGAGTCCGAACTCCTGATTGAGGAGTCAGCTGTGCGCGATGTGGTTCGCTACTACACGCGTGAGGCAGGAGTGCGATCTTTGGAGCGTGAGATGTCCAAGATCTGCCGCAAGGTGGTCAAGGGCCTGCAGCTCAAGCAGCTCACACCCCTGGTTAAAGTCAATGCTGAAAATCTGCATGACTACCTTGGTGTTCGCAAATACAACTATGGTCGTGCCGAGCAGCAAAACCAAGTGGGCCAAGTTGTGGGCTTGGCTTGGACCGAGGTGGGCGGCGACTTGCTGACCATCGAAGCGGCCCTCATGCCCGGCAAAGGCAACATCACGCGCACGGGCTCTTTGGGCGATGTGATGAAGGAATCTGTTGAGGCAGCGCGTACGGTGGTCAGAAGCCGTGCAAGTCGACTCGGTATCACCGATGAATTCTTTGAGAAAAAAGACATTCACATCCACGTGCCCGACGGTGCAACCCCCAAGGATGGCCCCAGTGCAGGAGCCGCCATGACCACTGCCATGGTTTCAGCCATGACGGGCATTCCGGTTCGCAGTGATGTGGCCATGACAGGCGAGATCACACTTCGGGGCGAGGTCACGGCCATTGGTGGACTCAAGGAAAAGTTGCTTGCAGCACTGCGAGGTGGCATCAAGACGGTCATGATCCCCGAAGAGAACGTGAAGGATTTGCAAGAAATCCCGGTTAACGTCAAAAATGGTCTCGAGATCATTCCTGTCAAATGGATCGACAAGGTGCTGGAGGTAGCCCTTGAGCGCATGCCCCAACCTTTGCCGGAAAAGCCCATCGAGGTCCCAAGCTCAGCCACACAGGCTGCGGTGGATCCGACAGCCATCAAGCATTGAGGGCCAATTTATTGGCTATAATGTTGACCATTGCGGGAATAGCTCAGTTGGTAGAGCGCAACCTTGCCAAGGTTGAGGTCGCGAGTTCGAGACTCGTTTCCCGCTCCAAATTCAAAAAGGGAAGCACCTGCTTCCCTTTTTCGTCAGACACGGCGCGATAGCAAAGCGGTTATGCACCGGATTGCAAATCCGTGTAGGTCGGTTCGACTCCGGCTCGCGCCTCCAAACCTACTGATGCCCTCAGGTCAGTACAACTGGGCATCCAGATGTTGGTGATTGACTCACAAGGTTCGATATCCAATGCTCAATCTCATACAGCGAATCAAAGCCTTTAATCGCAAGAGGGTCCAGGACCGAAGAAACTCAAAATTCCAAAGTTCTTTGAGCAATGATTTTGATAGAGAAATTCTTTCAATAGATCAATTAAAGATTCTTACCCAAGGCCAAAAAGGCCAAAAAGTACATCCATCTTCAAGGATTGCTGTTTATTCAACCTATATGGGTGCAAGTAACGCCAAGACTTTCAGACGAAGTCCGGTGGATCGATCCATTGATCACTACTTCATATCCAACAATCAGGACGTCCTTTCTGCTGCCAAGGATATGGGGTGGATGGGTATTGAATTGAATTTACCTGTTTCAAGCAATCGAATACTCTCTGCACAGCAATCGAAAATCGCCAAAGCGATGCCGCATTTATTCGGTCAACTGGGGAATTACGACTATCTCCTCTACGTTGATGACAAGATTGAATTCAGCACCAATCATCTCGCTGGCTGGATTTCTGAAATCGAGAGAAATCAAGCCATGTTGATGATTCGCAGGCATCCTGATCTGAAAAAAAACATACTCAATGAGTTTGGAACCTCCATGATTCAGGCAAGGTACCAGGCCCAAAAAGATCAAATGGCTGAGTACATCAGCGCCAAGGTGGATGAGGGATATCAATTACGTGTCGACAAGTTGTATTGGACCTCTGCACTCTTGCGTAATATGAGGCATCCAAAAATCATTGACTTCAACGAGTCATGGTACAAGGACATTGTTTCTTGTGGGATTGAATGTCAAATCTCATTTGATTTTGTGGCGCAAAATTTCTCTGAAATCATTGAGATGCCGCAGATCATTAATTAGGTATCCATGTTCACTTGCTCTGCCAGCATGACGCTGAGACTCAATCCAATGAATGAGCAAAGAAATACCAGGTTGGTGATCTCTGTGCCGATCCCCGCCAGGAGAAGATGGGAAATGAATGCCATCAGGCAAAAGGATATGAACTTGACTTTCGCATGGTCTTGACGAAGTCCATTCACAGCCCTTTGTAGAACCACACCAAAAAACATCAGACTTGCGATCAATCCCCACACGCCCGAGCGGATCGAGTTGGTGATGATTTCATTATGAAATCCATGTGAAGTGGACTCACGTGTGTATTGAGAGGCAAATCGGGTAATTTCAGGGTGATTCATCAAGGTTTGCCAACCCAGGTCTCCCCATCCAGCCAAGGGGTTATGAATGAAATAAAAAAAGGCCAATCGATAAAAGGAAATGCGCATGATCACCGATTGGTCTGGGTTCATTTCATCCCATTTGTATGCTTTGATTTCGTGCAATCCCAGTAGAAATTTTTCTGCGAGACCAGGATGTTGGATGAGCATGCCAACCAAACAGGCCAATATCAAAGCAATGACCATGAGTGTGCGCTTGGTTCCCCATTGAGGCCAAAGATAGAAATAAGACCATAGCGCAAGGAAAAAGGGCACATTCAACCAACCAGTCCGACTGTTGACGATGATGGCCATGTAAAAACCACTCAATATCCCCAGCACGCTTAAGAGGACTTCAAACCGCCCCAGCTGCCTGTAATGAAAGGTCAGTCCGCCGATGCTCAATAATGAAAATAGCAAGCAATAACTTGAAAAAGATAATGGGTCTACAAAATAGGTCCCTCGATGAACCCCCCATTCATTCGGAGCTGTCAAAAGAAAGCAGACCAAGGTCCAAATCAAAGTCAGGGGAAAAATAACCGTCATCCACCACACGGTGATGGGTTTATGGTTTTGTTCATTTGTGAGCCACCCTTTTCTGAGCGCCAAGTAGATCGGAATGCACATGGCCAGCCGGAGTGGGGCATCAAAATTGGGGGCATAGAAATGCTGTCTGAGCAGCTGCCCAATTCCCACCGCAGTCACCAAGCCAGCAAGGCAAGCGACTACCCATAAATCGCTACCCATTGAGGATGTTGTTTTTGGAGATCCAGTCTGATGGCTGCGATTTCTCCAGAGGTAAATCAGAGAGAGGACAAAGAATAAAAAAACAATGCCGTTGGTCCAATGCCTGTAGGTCATGAAGCCCAAGGGCGAAATGATCAACAGATTGCGCAGATTGATGTGGCGCAGCCCATTCAAAGCCATATGAATTCCTGGTTGGCCCGGTACCCATGCAAAGTCTGACCAAATTGCGCCAATTCCTGGGTTCTCCACTGGCGCAGTGAGCGCTTCAACTGATGTCGATGCAGTTTTCTCTCTATCCAGCTTTGCTGATACAGCTTTCTGTCATTGACTTTGACCAGGACATCTTTGGTGTTCATTCCCAATACCATCTTCATGTGATCTTGGGTGACTTGACCAAAATGGTGGATCCAAACCGAACCGGTCGTCGCGTGAGGAATATGGTGCTTGCGAATTTCGTTATAGAAAAGACCATCCTCAAAGCCCAATAGCTGGGGCGCCATGCGAAAAAATCCAACTTGATGAAACAAGGACCAGTGCATGCACATGCAAACCGCATTGGATGATCCCCAGCGAGTGGCATTGGCCATGTTGATTTGCGATTGGCTCGCAAAGTCCGCAAAGTCGTAATCCAATTGCCCATCAATTCGGGCTGGAGAAACCAACTTCAGATCATTTTGAACGGCGAATTGAATGAGGCGTTCTGCAAATCCGGGCGCAACAACGATGTCGTTGTTCATGACGATGGTCCATTCTTTTTGCATGGCCAAGATGCCCTGGTTCCATGCCGCACCACAGGAAAGATTGTCTCGGTTCAGTATCAAATGACCAGGATTGAGCGTTCGCAAGTAGTCCTGTGTGCCATCGCTTGAATGGTTGTCGACGATCACGAGTCGATCCAGAGAAACCCCGGATTTCAACAGGCTGTCTACGCATTTTTTAGTGTAGTCCAGGCAGTTAAGCGTTGCAAAAGTGACTGCGTAATCCATCGGGGTATACCGCTCCAAGCTGAGGTGATTCTAAGAGCACCGGTTGCCATTCAATCGGCAGGCTTCAGAGCAGGAAAGGTCCATGCTCCAAAGCGCGGTCATGCCCCCGTCATTGCAAAGGGATCCCCGCCTTCTTGATCACCTCACTCCAGCGAACGATGTCACGATCGAGCAGCTGACCAAGCTGAGCGGGCGAGCTTGATTTGGCCATGACCTGTAGGCCAGCCAGTCGTTTGATCAATTCTGGGTCTGCCAGGACTTGACTCACTTCTGAGGCCAATCGATCAATGATGGGTTTGGGTGTCTTGGCAGGCGCAGCTAAGGCATTCCAGGACGAGACCACCAAACCGCCCATTTGAGGCAATTCCTTCAAGGTCGGGGTGTCGGGCAAGTCAGCCGGACGCTGCTCTCCCATGACCGCCAATAGCCGTACGGCTTTGGCCGAAATTTGTGGCTTGAGGGGGCCAAGGATTTCAACGGCCAGGTCGATCTGCCCCCCGCGCAATGCATTCAAAAGAGCGGGCGTCCCGTTGAAGGGGACAATTTGAGCATCCATGTTGGCTTGACTTCGCATCAATTCAGCCGCGAGGTTCTGCGTGGAGCCAATGTTGATGGTGCCAATGTTGAGCTTGCCGGGGTTGGACTTGGCATAGGCCATGAGTTCAACCATGGACTTGTGCGGGGAGTTCTCAGGCACCACCACCGCCATGTCGAACAATCCCAACAATGAAATGGGCGCGAAGTCAGTTCGGGGATTAAAAGGCAATGACTTGAACAACCCAGCACTGACCGCCGTGCCATTGGACATCAACAATAAGGTGTGGCCGTCTGGTTCGGCCTTGGCCACGGCCTCTCCTGCCACAATCCCGCCCGCACTGGGGCGGTTTTCGATCACCACAGACTGCCCCAGACGAACGGCTAGACGCTCACCTACAGCTCGAGCGGTGAGATCGGCAATGCCTCCAGCGCCAAAGGGAACCATGATCCGAATAGGTTTACTGGGATAGTTGCTTTGTGCCTGGACAGCGGTGCCGACTCCAGCGGCAAGCATCCAAGTCATCATTTCACGACGCTTGAGCATGAGGGTTCTCCTTGAAAGAGGTATACGACATTTGCAATTCAGAGGTCCAGCTGAGGTCTGAGTTGGTGGATGGGAGCATAGTGCCAACGGCTCAACAACATACCAAGTCCTGCACTGGTCAAGCCCATCAAGACCATCAGCAAAAAGGGGTGGTGCCAATTGCCATCAAAGGCGCCAAATTGGGCCGCCTTCAAACCTTGGACCACCCAGGTCATGGGCAAAAAAGGGCTGAGGCTGGCGTAAAAGCTGCCACTCAATTCCACTGGCAAAACGCCCCCCGATGCAGACATTTGCAGAGCCAAAAACAGCATGGCCACGGCCTTGCCCAGATCGCCACCAATTTGAACAAAGAGCATGAAAACAAACACAAATGCATTGGCTGTCACCACCATCATCATCATCATGGGCAACACATGAGCCACCTCTGCATTGAACCAGAACTGCAGCAACATCATCATCGCGATGGCCTGAGCCGACACCACCATCATGGGGATGGTGGCTTTGGCCAGGAGCTTTGAAAAATTCGAATAGCGCTCAGCAAAGCGGGGCAGGTGACGGCTGCGAATCAAGAAGATGGCAATTCCAGCCCCAAGCCAGATGGCCAAGGGCAAGACGTTGGGAATCATGGCCACACCCAGACGACTGACTGGCGCGGCCACATGGATGTCGCTGCTCACGGAATGTGCCAAACCCTCGGGGCTACCCTCGATGAACCGGATTTCATTGGGCAACTTTTTGATCATCCAATCCAAGGAGGAGTTCAAATAAACACCACCCTCCTGGAGTTGCTTGAGGCCTACATCGAGTTGCTTTTGAGCACTGGCCAACTCCTGTGAATGGACGCCCAATAGACCCAATTGCTGGTTGTCGGGGAATTTTTCAATGGTCTGACGCAAGCCCATGCGCAGGTCCCTCACCCCAAAAACCAATGCACGCACGCCATCACGCACTTGCTCAGATCCCGCCTTGAGTGGGGCTTGTCCCATTTGCACGCGTTGCAAACCGGTGTTGAGATCGATCAGACCAGACTCCAGCGGATCAATCCATTCTGAGAGTCTGGCCATGCCCCAAAAGAGGTTCTCTTGGTTCTGCCGGAAATCCTTGAGCCCTGTTAAAAGTTTTTGGCTGCCCGCATTGAGATTGTTCAAACCCTTATCGAGTTCCGCTTGTCCGTTGGCCAGGTCTTCGGAGCCAATCCGCAGACGTCGCAAATCGTCAGCGACAGGCAAAGAGGACTCCATGGTTCTCAAAACACTTGCGATCTGCTGGGAGCTTGCGGAGAATTTGACGACCTCTTCGCTCAAGCGCTGGCTACCGGTTTGCATGCGATTGCTGGCTCGATAAGCATCCGTTAAGCCAGCACTCAGCTCCTTAGATCCCTTGTGGATTTGCTCCAAGGCTGAGCGCAGCTGCCTCCAATCCTCATTCATGCTGGGGGAATACAAAACGAATTTCCAGCGTTGCTGATTCAGTGTTTCGTTAAGTTCGGAGTCCAATTCCTCGGCAAATTTTTTAGCCATCAAGTGAGTTTGATAGTTATTGCCAGCCGAGGTGTACACCTCCAGATGGCCTTCGTTGGCCATGATTCCGGGTAAAGCCAAAGCAGAAAAATCGCTGGGGATCACCACTGCAAATGCCAAATCACCTTTACGAACTGCAGTTCTGGCCATCTCGGCATCTGGCAGATGAATGAACCCAAAAGTTTTTTTCTGGAACAACCTATTCGTGAGCTCGGTGCCAATGTTCACCGTTTGATTGCGATACGCATGGCCTTTGTCCAAATTCACCAGTCCCACTTGCAAGGATTGGGAGTGGGCCGCAGGGTCCCAAATGCTGCTCAGATAAATGAGCAGGTAAATCGAAGGAATCAGAGCCACCAGCAACAGCGTGAGCGTCCAGCGAAGGGATGAAGTGACCAACATCCATTCCACACGGGCCATGCGAAGCCAATGCCTGAAAGATGAATGCAGTGGGTGAAATAAGGAGGTCACAACAAAAGCCCAAGAAGTCCAGCCCATCCGTCTATTCGGGTGAAAGGCCAGGGCGTATTTTGGCCCAGTTCATCGCTAAAGTCCTGAAGTCAAAAGGATTGCAGGGTCGTTGTATAACCTGCGAATTGTTCATAATTTACATACTCACCATCATGTTGAAAACGGCTGCATCTCTATCCCGTCTAGGCACAGAATCCGCATTTGAAGTCCTTGCCAGAGCGCAAGCCCTCATGGCACAAGGCAAGGACATCATCAATCTGGGCATTGGCCAGCCTGATTTCAAAACCCCGGATCACATTGTTCAAGCAGGCATCAAGGCCTTGCAAGATGGCCATCATGGTTACACCCCAGCCAATGGCATTGCCCCGTTGCGACAAGCAGTGGCCCAGGATCTGGAGCGCAGGCACGGCGCGCCGGTGGATCCGGACTGCGTGGTCGTGGTGCCCGGTGGCAAGCCCACCATGTTTTTTGCCGTACTCATGTTTGGTGAGCCTGGCGCAGAGATCCTCTACCCCAACCCTGGCTTTCCGATTTACGAATCCGTGATCAAGTTCAGTGGCGCAACACCCATCCCCTACGCCCTGCAAGAGGACAATGACTTTGCGTTCGATGCCGACCAGGTGCTGGCCAAGATCACGCCAGCCACACGCCTCATCATCATCAACAGCCCCGCCAACCCCACGGGCGGCGTGACGCCCAAGACTGAAATCGACAAACTGGTGGCGGGTTTGGCCAAGCACCCTCATGTGGCCCTGCTGTCTGACGAGATTTACAGCCAGATGCTTTATGGGGGGCGCACCCACACCTCACTGTTGACCTACCCTGAAATTCGCGATCGCCTCATCATGCTCGACGGCTGGAGCAAGACCTACGCCATGACCGGTTGGCGCCTGGGTTATGCCGTATGGCCCAAGGCGCTGGTGGCCGATGTGACCCGGCTTTGCATCAACGATCACTCCTGTGTGAATGCTGCCGCCCAATATGCAGGTCTGGCTGCCCTCACGGGGCCTCAAGATGCCGTGGCCGAGATGATGGTGGCTTTTGACCAGCGCCGCCAACTCATTGTTCAGGCCCTCAACAGCCTGCCCGGTGTGTCCTGTGTGGATGCCTCAGGCGCCTTTTATGCATTCCCCAACATCAAGGCGACGGGCATGACCTCCCGTCAGGCACAGGACCTCTTTCTCAATGAAGCCAATGTGGCCACCATTTCTGGCACCAGCTTTGGCGCCTGGGGTGAGGGCTATGTGCGGTTTTCGTATGCCAACAGTGCCCAGAACATCGAGCGCGCCATTGAACGCATCCGCAAGGTCATGAAATAAGGCTCAGTCCTTGAAGCGGTAGTGCAGGCGGTTGAGTGCAGCAGCCACATCGGTGCTGTCTTCCGGGAAAAACCCCAGGTTTAGCTGGGTGCTGCAGTACTCCACCATGCCGCGCAAGAGGCCTGCGGTTTTGATTTTGCCCGCCGGGTTGTAGATGTCCGTGCCATCTCCGCCCACGTTCCTCGCGTGACAAGCCTCACATCGGGCTTCGGCCATCAGTTGCTGGCCGCGCACCACATCAGCGCCCTTGAAGATCAGAGGCTCCGAGGCGGCAGTGAACGCACACCATCCAAGCGCCAGGGTCAAAAGGCGTGCATGGAAACGGGGCATGGTTGGACTCCAAGGGTAGGGCGAAGCCTCATTGTTCTACAGATTCGCAAAAAACCAAGTGGTCTTGGCCCGTGGGCTCATGGCAGAATGATTTGTCATGAAAGCCTGGCTGTACTTTTCCAGTGTGGTGTTGATTGTGTTGACGGGTTGCGCCAACTCCCAGCGTGAATTGGCCGAGGTCAGCAACGCTCGCGTCACCAGTGTCCAGGAGTCGGCTCGCCCATCGCCCCCGCCATCAGCGCCCGCGGCCATGCCAACGGCTTTCACCCCCTCCACCGCTTCGCCGGACCATCACCATGATGTGGTCCTCATGGCCATGGCCATGATGGACCGCAATTACACCTATGGGGGCAAGAAACTGAATGTCGGCTTCGATTGCTCTGGTTTTGTGAGCTTTGTCTACCAGGAGTCGGTCAAGAAAAGGCTAGAGGGCAACTCGGCAGACCAGGCCCGTCAAACTCTGGCCCTGCCAAGCGGTCAGGAACGCCCTGGTGACTTGGTGTTTTTCAACACCACGGGAGCTGCCAATTCCCATGTGGGGATTTATGTGGGTGAAGGCCGATTTGTGCACGCCGAAAACGAGCGAACAGGCATACGCGCCAGTCGCCTGGACCAGGCCTACTGGTCCAAGCGCTTTGAAGGCTTTCGGCGCGTGACTCAGTAAGTCGAGCGGCCACCGGTGATGTCAAACACCGAGCCGGTGGTGAAAGAACAGTCATCGCTGCTGAGCCAGCCGATCATGGCTGCGATTTCTTCCACTTCTACAAAACGGTTCATGGGGATTTTGCTCAGCATGAACTGAATGTGTTGCTCGGTCATGGTGGCAAACATGGCGGTTTTGGCCGCAGCTGGCGCCACAGCATTGACCATGATGCCCTTGGTGGCCAATTCCTTGCCCAAAGACTTGGTCAGTGCAATCACACCCGCTTTGGAGGCACTGTAGTGACTGGCATTGGGGTTGCCTTCCTTGCCTGCCACAGAGGCCACATTGACGATGCGACCATAGTTGCGCGAGATCATGTGAGGCACCACGCAACGGCATACGTAATAGGGCGCCATCAGGTTGACATCAATCACCTCGCGCCAGACTTTGGGGTCCAGCTCCCAGGTCGCTGCATTGCCGCCAGTGATGCCAGCGTTGTTCACCAGGATGTCAATCTGGCCGTGCTGGGCTAGGGTCTGCGCGGTGGCTTGTTCCACTTGATCCAATTGCGTCAGATTGAGCACATGCGTGGTGACTTTGCCCAACGCCGACAACTCCGCGCGCGTTTGGTCCAGGCGCTTGGCATCCATGTCCCACAAGGCCACCGAGGCCCCAGACTTGAGCATGCGCGTTGCAACGGCAAAGCCGATGCCCTGCGCGCCTCCGGTGATGACAGCGTGTTTCTGATTCAGATCGAGTTGGTTCATGGTTGACTTTCTGAGGGGAATGAAAAGCTCAGGCGCGCCTGGATTCGGCAGCCATGAGGCGGTTGGAAAACGAGGACAAATCCGGTGGCTTTCGCCTGGACAACAAGATCAGATCCAGGTCGTTCTTGGCCACATCGATTTGCTGCAATGAGGCTTCAAGTGCGGCCTGGGGATCATGATTTTGAATGGCTTGCAGCACAGCAAAGTGAAGGGGCAAGGATTGCGCAGGTCCCCCCGGTTTGCGTGAAGACAGCTCAAAGCTGGTCAGCAGCAATGCCCCCATGGCACGGCTCATTTGCCGGATCATTTGGTTGTGGCTGGCTTTGAGCAATCCTTGATGAAACCGCAGGTCATGGCTCACATAGTCGCCATCGTTGGCCACGGCGTCGCGCATGCCTTCATAGGCTTGCAGGAGTTCATTCAGATCGCTGGGCGTGGCGCGCTGGGCGGCCAGGCTGGCTGCTGCAGGTTCGATCAGGCGCCTCAATTCCTGCAAGTCGCGCAACACGTCCTTGGACAAACCCGATTGAGCCTGCCAGGCGACCACCTGGGGATCAAACCAATTCCATTCGGAGGCATCGCACACGCGTGTGCCCACCTTGGGACCTGTGGTGAGCATGCCCTTGGCCACCAGCGATTTGATGACCTCACGGATCACCGTTCGGCTCACCCCAAATTGCGTGCATAGTTCACCCTCCACAGGCAAGGCCGAGCCTGGTGGATGCTGACCACTGGCAATCGCTGCCCCTAGGCTCTCGAGTACCTGAGCCTGGAGGTTGCGCATGGCCATGCGGGCAGGGGCAGGTGAAGCAATCGCCATGTGGGTAGGTCAGGCAGGCACTGCGCCAAAGTCGATCTGAACCTTCATGGCCTGGGATTTGTCGCCGGCCAAGAGGAAACCGTCTTGTGCTTTGAGGCTGGGCACGGTGTGTGAAATCACGGGGCGAGGGTCGATCAGACCTTCATTGAGGAAGCCAACGGCGGTGGCGAACTCTTCGTGGAAGCGGAACGTGCCGCGCAACTCGAGTTCTTTGGCCACCACGCGACTGATGGGCAGGGTGATGTCGTTGCCAACCCCCACGCACACCACCACCCCACGGGGTTTGACCAGTTCGAGGTTGGCTTGCAATGCACTGGGGTGACCCGATGCCTCAAACATCACATCGATGCGACCTTTGTCACGCTTGAGCGGTTCGAGCAAGTCAGCCTGGGTCGTGAGGTTGATGGTGTCATCAGCCCCCATGGCGCGCGCCACGCTCAGGGGAAAGTCGCTCACATCCACCGCCACGATGCGTGCCGCACCAGCACGGCGAAGGCCACCGATGAGCAAGTTGCCAATGGGGCCACAACCCGTGACCATCACCGTTTTGCCAAACACAGACCCCGCGCGCCTGATTGCATGCAGACCCACCGAGATGGGCTCGGCACAAGCCGCCATGGACAAGCTCACGCTGGGTGCCAGCACATGAGCCTGGTGGGCATCGATCACCACCTCTTCGGCAAATGCACCATGGATGTGGGGGTTGCGCATGGCGCTACCGTAAAAGCGCATGTCCAGGCAATGGTTGGGCATGCCTTGCAAGCAGTATTCGCAATGGCCGCAGGGGCGTGAGGGTGAAATGGCAATGCGATCACCCACTTTGAGATCGGCGCGCGCAACGGCCTCACCCACTTCAGCAATCACCCCTGACACCTCGTGCCCCAGCACCATGGGGTGCTGGATGCGCACAGTGCCAAACCCACCTTGGTGGAAGTAGTGCAAATCCGATCCGCAAATCCCGCCAAAGGCCACCTTCACCCGCAATTGGTGGGGGGCAAGGGCGTCGCTGGGCCAATCTTGCAGTCGCAAGTCGTGGGGAGCGTGGCAAACCAATGCTTTCATGAGAAGTCCTTCACAAATGGGGTTCAGAGTTGGGCGGTGACGCCGCCATCGACATACAGCACATGGCCGTTCACAAACGCGCCTGCGTCACTGGCCAGGAACACGACGGCGGGTGCCAGCTCCTCGACGTTGCCCCAGCGGCGAGAAGGCGTGCGCTGGGTCAGCCAGTTGCTGAAGGTCTCGTCGTTGACCAGGGCCTGCGTCAATTCGGTTTTGAAATAGCCGGGTCCCAAGCCATTGACGTTGATGCCGTGTGGCCCCCAATCGATGGCCATGCCTTTGGTGAGCATCTTCAAGCCCCCCTTGGTGGCCATGTAGGGCGAAATGCCTGGGCGACCCAGCTCAGACTGCACGGAGCAAATGTTGATGATGCGCCCGCTTTTGCGTGGCAGCATGTGCTGCACCACCGAGCGGCTCACCAGGAACACGCTATCGAGGTTGGTTTGCATGATTTGCTGCCAGGCCTCAAAGGTGAATTCATGCAGTGGGGCACGGCGGGTCATGCCCGCGTTATTGACCAGGATGTGCAAAGGCCCAATGTCTTGTTCAATGCGGGCAATGGCATGCTGGACCTGCCCCTCGTGGGTCACATCAAACACCTGGGCATGCACCTTGTGACCTTCGCTGCGCAGCGTTTCAACCGCTTGCGCCACGCGATCAGCCGATCGCGCATTGATGATCACTTCAGCTCCCGCTTGCGCTAGGCCGCGAGCCAGGGCAAAGCCGATGCCAGTGGAGGAGCCGGTGACAAGGGCCAAGCGGCCGCTGAGGCTGAAAGTTTGGGCGTTGATCATGTTGGGTTGGGCGCTGTGGGGATGGAGGGGGCGAGGTGCAGCATGGCCTGCTCGACGATGTGTTGCGGGTCGTTGAGCACCGAAATGCCCAGTGCCCGCTCGTCCGCTGCCGGGGGTTCAAGGTCACGAAATTGACTGTCGAGCAAGCTCGGTGGCATGTAGTGGCCTTGGCGCAAGGCCAGGCGAGGACCGATGTCGTCTTTGGTACCGGTGAGGTGAATGAAATGTACCTCGGGGTCGGCCTGGCGAAAGCGGTCTCGGTATTTGCGCTTGAGCGCAGAGCAGGTGAGCACCAGACCTTCTTGGCGTTGGGCGCTGGTGTGGATGAAACCAGCCAGGACATCCAGCCAGCCGGCGCGGTCGTCATCGTCGAGGGCGATGCCCGCCGACATCTTGGCGATGTTGGGCTGGGGATGGTGCTGATCACCCTCGATGTAGGCCCAATTCAAGGCCTTGGAAAGCCCTTCGGCAATGGTGGACTTGCCGCAACCGCTCACGCCCATCACCACCACCCGCAAAGGAGCGGGTGAGGGCTGTTCTCGAGTGACAGGGATGGCTTTCATGGCGGTCATCTTATCGTATGATGATTGAAAACAACCCTCCATCGAGTCACATCTGCCATGAGCCAATCGGATTCCTCTTCCAAAAAACCCCTTCGTTCACAAGCCTGGTTTGGTCGTCAGGACCGTGACGGTTTTGCCTACCGCAGCTGGGTCAAAGGCAAAGGGGTGCCGCACGACCAGTTCGATGGCCGCCCGGTCATTGGCATTTGCAACACCTTCAGCGAGCTGACCCCGTGCAACTCACACTTTCGCACCCTCGCCGAGCAGGTCAAGATTGGTGTCTATGAGGCTGGCGGCTTCCCACTGGAATTCCCAGTCATGTCCCTGGGTGAAACCTTGTTGCGCCCCACGGCCATGCTGTATCGCAACCTCGCCAGCATGGATGTGGAAGAGAGCATTCGCGGCAATCCCATCGATGGTGTGGTGTTGCTCATGGGCTGTGACAAGACCACACCCAGCCTGCTCATGGGAGCCTCCAGCGTCAACCTGCCCACCATTGGGGTGAGCGGCGGACCCATGCTCAACGGCAAATGGCGCGGCCAGGAACTGGGCTCGGGCACGGGCGTGTGGAGCATGAGTGAGCAAGTGCGTGCGGGCACGCTCAAGCTTCAGGACTTTTTCGAGGCCGAGAGCTGCATGCACCGCAGCCACGGCCACTGCATGACCATGGGCACAGCCTCCACCATGGCCAGCATGGTCGAAGCCCTGGGCATTGGTTTGCCAGGCAATGCGGCTTACCCCGCCGTGGATGGTCGGCGCAACGTGCTCGCCCGTGAAGCGGGCCGGCGCATCGTGCAAATGGTCAAGGACGATGTGCGCATCTCGCAAATCCTCACCCGCGAGGCTTTTGAAAACGCCATCCGCACCTTGGCGGCCATTGGCGGCAGCACCAACGCGGTCATTCACCTGATTGCCATTGCTGGCCGACTGGGCGTGCCCTTGAACATCGACGACTTTGAAAAGCTGGGCAGCGAGATGCCCTGTCTGGTGGATTTGCAGCCCTCAGGCCAATACCTGATGGAAGACTTTTGCTATGCCGGCGGCTTGCCGGTGGTGATGAAGGAAATCGCCCAGCACCTGCACACCCAAGCCCTGACCGTGAGTGGTCAAACGGTTGGCGAGAACATTGCCCCCGCCGAGAACTACAACCCCAAGGTGATCCGTTCTCTGGCCAAGCCCTTCAAGGAAAAGGCAGGCATTGCCATTCTTCGCGGCAACCTGGCGCCTCGTGGCGCCGTGATCAAGCCCAGCGCCGCCACGCCCTCGCTCATGGTTCACACGGGGCGTGCCGTGGTGTTTGAAGACAGCGATGACTTTCATCGCCGCATTGATGACGAACAACTCGATGTGGACGAAACCTGCATCCTGGTGCTCAAGAACTGCGGTCCCAAGGGCTACCCCGGCATGGCTGAAGTGGGCAACATGCCCTTGCCCCCGAAGGTGCTGCGCAAAGGGGTGACCGACATGGTGCGCATCTCCGATGCGCGCATGAGTGGTACGGCCTATGGCACGGTGGTGTTGCACACCGCCCCAGAAGCTGCAGCCGGTGGCCCTTTGGCGCTGGTTCAAAATGGCGACACCATCACCCTGGATGTGCCCCAGAGAAAGCTGCACCTGCATGTCGATGATCAAGAACTGGCTCGCCGTCGTGCCGCCTGGAAACCCCCAGAGCCCGCCATGCAAAGCGGCTACTGGAAGCTCTACATCGATCACGTGCTGCAAGCCGATGAGGGTGCGGACCTCGACTTCTTGCGGGGTCAGCGTGGTGCTGCGGTGCCCAAAGACAACCACTGACCTCCTTACCTGGGGCAATTGCCCGTGAGCCCACCCACGCTTCGCAATGTGCTGGTGCTGGGCGTGGCCCAGACCCTGGCCTGGGGTTCGAGTTATTACCTGCCTGCGGTCCTCGCCGAGCCCATGGCCAAGGGTTTGGGCGTGGACATCCCAGACATCTTTCTGGCTTTTTCCCTGGCCATGCTGGTCAGTGCCGTCGTGGGTCCCGTCGCAGGGCGCGCCATCGATCGCTGGGGCGGTCGCCCCGTCTTGATGCTGGTGAACTTCGTCTTTGCTCTGGGCTTGGCGGGTCTGGCGCTTGCGCAAACCTATTCGCAGTTGCTCCTGGCCTGGTGCGTCCTGGGTGTGGCCATGGGGTCAGGTCTTTACGAGGCGGCGTTTGCCACGCTGGTGAAGCTGTTTCGTGATCAGTCCCGCGCGCCCATCACCGGCATCACCCTGATTGCCGGCTTTGCCAGCACCGTCGGCTGGCCGCTCACCGCATGGATGGAGGTGCATTGGGGCTGGCGCGGTGCGTGCTGGGGCTGGGTGGCTTTGCACTTGCTGGTGGCCTTGCCCTTGAATGCCTGGGTGTCTGGCGCCAAGCCGTTGCCCGCCGTGGCGCACTCTGCGACTGCCCCAGCGGTCAGTTCTACCGATGACCCTGAGCCCCCTCCTGTGGATTGGCGCATCTGGTGGGGCTTGGCCTATTCGTTTGGCGTGGCCTGGTTTGTCAGTACCGCCATGGCCGCTCACTTTCCCCGCGTGCTGCAGCTCGCAGGCCTGGGCTTGGTGGCGGCGGTGGCCATGGGAGCCTTGATTGGCCCCGCCCAGGTGGGCGCGCGTTGGCTCGAGTTCAGTCTGATTCGCAAGTCCCACCCGCTGGTGAGTGCGCGGCTTGCGGCGCTGGCACATCCGTTGGGCGTGGTCCTCATGGTGACCTTGGGTGCCCCCTGGGCAGCGGTGTTTGCCGTCTTGCATGGCGCGGGCAATGGCGTGCTCACCATCGCCAAAGGCACCTTGCCCCTGGTGCTGATGGGACCGAGTGCCTATGGCCACCGTCAAGGCTGGCTCATGGTGCCTGCGCGCATCGCACAAGCGGCTGCACCCTGGCTGTTTGGCGTGTGCCTGGACCGCTGGGGTTTGGCTGCCCTGGGGCTCACGGTGGCCTTGAGCCTGAGTGCGGCTGCGGTGTTTCATGGCTTGCCTCAGCGGCGTGCAGACGCATCCTGAGTCACTCAGCGCAACTCACTTGGCAGGCCGGTGCATTCCTTTTCACGGACAATCCGCATTCACTTTCACGCACACGACATGAAGCCATCTGCCCTCTTACCCGGCGTCAAGCGCAGCGAGGTGTTTGCCTGGGCCATGTACGACTTCGCCAACTCTGGCTACACCACGGTGGTGCTCACGGCGGTGTTTGCTACCTACTTCGTTGGGGTGGTGGCCGGCGGTGCTCCATGGGCAACCTTGTTGTGGACCGCCAGCTTGAGCCTGTCGCATGCCATCGTCATGCTGACCATGCCTGTCGTTGGCGCGTGGTGTGACCGTCATGCCAAAAAGAAAAGTGCACTGTGGCTCAGTACCCTGGTGTGTGTGCTGGGCACCTTTGCGCTGGGCTGGGCAGGTCCGGGCGATCTGGCCTGGGCGGTGTTGTGGGTGGTGGTGTCCAACGTGGCCTACAGCGCCGGCGAAGCCCTCATCGCCGCTTTCTTGCCTGAGCTGGCCAAACCCGAAGCCATGGGCAAGGTCAGTGGCTGGGGTTGGGCTTGGGGCTATGTGGGCGGCATGCTCACTCTGGCCCTGTGTTTGTTCTGGGTGATTCGCGGCATGGGGCAGGGCGGCTCCGCGGCCGAGGTGGTGCCCCCCACCCTGTGGATCACCGCAGTGATTTTTCTCACGGCAGGCAGCTACACCTTTTTGCGATTGCCCGAGCGCGCACAGCCCCAGCGTGATGCCTCAGGGCGTGCCGCTCTCTCGCGCAGTTGGCACACCCTGCGTGACGCCGCACGCTGGGCTCATGCACGGCGCCCCGTGTGGCGCTTGTTGCAATGCATCGTTGCTTACCAGGCTGGCGTGGCTGTGGCCATTGCGGTGGCCGCGATTTATGCCGAGGGTGAAATGGGCATGAGCAAGCAAGACACCATGATGCTCATCTTCCTGCTCAACATCGCTGCGCTGGCAGGGGCATGGGGCCTGGGCTGGCTGCAGGACCACCTGGGTCATGTGCGCACCCTGCGCTGGACCTTGTGGGGCTGGGTGACGGTGTGCTTGCTGGCAGCCTTGAGTCCGAACGTGTCGTGGTTCTGGGTGGCCTGCGCCATTGCAGGCTTTTGCATGGGGGCGAGTCAATCGATTGGACGCGCCATGGTCGCTCGCCTCACCCCGCCCGAACGCACCGCACAAATGTTTGCACTCTGGTCAGTGGCCATGCGCATGGCGGCCATCGTGGGTCCCTTGCTGTATGGACTGGTGACCTGGGGCAGTGGCGGACAGCAGCGCTTGGCCATTGCCGTGACCTCATTGTTGTTCCTCCTGGGCTTGTGGATCCTGTCCCGCATCGATTGGGACGAAGCGGTTGAACAGGCCGAACGTGATCGGGTGGGCAGCACATGATTCGCATCAGCAGCAATTTCTTTCGGGCCTTGGGCTACAGCCTCATGCCCCGAGCCCTGGCCTTGGCCGTGCTGCCCATGGTCATCCTCACGGTGCTGGTGTGGGTGTGGGGGTATTGGTTTTGGGAACCTGCTCAGGCCTTGATCCGAGACCTCTGGGCCATGAACCCCTGGGCTCAAAGCCTGCAAGCCTGGATACCCGCCAGTGGCCAGCATTTGTTGAACGCAGTGATGGCACCCGTGGTGGTGATTGCGCTGGTGTCGCCCCTGCTCATCGTGCTCTCGCTGGTCATGGTGTCTTTGTTGGCCGCCGGCCCCCTCACGCGCTGGGTCGCTCAGCGCCGCTTTCCACAGCTGGAGCAACGTTCCGAGTGGTCATGGTGGCGAGTCTCCTGGTCCAGTTTGCGCGTGACGCTGGTGGCGGTGTGCCTGCTGGTCTTGAGCTTGCCGCTGTGGCTGATTCCTCCGTTGGGCTTGCTGTGCCCGGCCCTGATCCTGGGCTGGTTGACGCAGCGGGTGATGCTGCTGGATGTCTTGTCCGAGTGGGCCACGCAGCAAGAGCTGCAAGAGGTGTTGCAAGCGCATCGCTGGCAATGGCTGGCCATGGGTGTGGCCAGCGGCATGATGGGCGCATTGCCCAGCCTCGTGTGGTCCTCCATGCTGTGGTTTGCCGCCCTCTTTGTGGTGTTGGCTCCCTTGGCCATGTGGGTCTACACCTGGGTGTTTTTGCTCACCACCTTGTGGTTTGCACATCACGGCTTGCAAGCCTTGCAGGACTTGCGCTCGCAGGCCATTTCTCAACCGACCGGGGTTTTGCCCCCCACAATGCCATGAGTCATTCCGAAAACCAGCCCACCCACTTTCACCTCATCATCGTGGGCGATGAAATCCTCTCTGGCAAGCGTCAAGACAAGCACATGAGCCGCTGCATCGAGCTCTTGACTGAACGTGGCTTGTCATTGGCGAGCGCCGAATACGTGGGCGATTCGCCCGATCACATCACCGATGCGCTGGGGCGTGCATTCGCCCGCCCGGGCATCACCTTCTCCACTGGCGGCATTGGGGCCACGCCCGATGACCACACCCGCCAATGTGCCGCCCGCGCTCTGGGGCTGCCGCTGGCCTTGCACCCGCAGGCCGAGGCACTCATCCGCGAGCGCATGCGCGACTTGGCGCGCGAGCAAGGCAAAACCTACGAGCCCGATCATCCCGACAACGTTCACCGACTCAACATGGGGGTGTTTCCTCAAGGCGCGACCCTCATTCCCAACCCCTACAACAAGATTCCGGGCTTCACCTGCAAGGGCTCGCAAGGTCTGGTGCATTTCGTGCCGGGCTTTCCCGTCATGGCTTGGCCCATGATGGCCTGGGCCTTGGACCACTACCACGCCCATTTGTTCCAGAAAGGCAGTTGGCAAGAACGCTCGGTGGTGGTGTTTGGCGCCATGGAGGCCAGCCTCACGCCGCTCATGGAGCGCTGTGAAAGCGTGCACCCCAAGGTGAAGGTCTTCAGTCTGCCCAGCGTGGATCACCCGGTCCATGGCCGACACATCGAGTTGGGGGTCAAGGGCCACCCCAACGACGTGGACGAGGCATTTCAAACCCTCAGGAATGGCCTGATCGAATTTGGTGCAGAATTAGGCCCTGAATTGGTGCGTTGATTCATTTTGCACTGAATCAGTGCATTTTTAAGGTGCGCGGAGCCTGGGGTGCGAGGCCTGGGCTCAAGGCATGATTTGGCAAGCCGGGGAAAAACCCAGGCGGATCAAGGCACAATGCCCTCTGGTTTCAAGGCAGGTGGGTTGGCGCCATGTGGCACAGTTTCTGCTCAATCGAATCCATTCCAACGTAACTTTTCTTTCTTCTCTAGGAGATCCCAGATGGCCAAGACCGTCGCAGACGTGATGAAACTCGTCAAGGACAACGAAATCAAATTTGTTGATTTCCGCTTCACCGATACCCGTGGCAAAGAGCAACACGTCTCCGTGCCCATTTCCGCCTTCAACGAGGACAAGTTTTCCGACGGTCATGCCTTCGACGGTTCTTCCATCGCGGGTTGGAAAGGCATTGAAGCCTCTGACATGTTGCTCATGCCCGATGCCGGCACAGCATTTGTCGACCCTTTCTTCCAGGACCCCACCCTGGTGCTGACCTGCGATGTGCTCGAGCCCGGCGATGGCAAGGCCTACGACCGCGATCCCCGCTCGATTGCCAAGCGCGCTGAGGCCTACCTCAAGGCCTCTGGCATTGGTGACACCGCTTACTTTGGTCCCGAGCCCGAGTTCTTCGTGTTCGACAACGTGACCTGGGGCAATGAGATGTCCGGCGCATTCTTCAAGATCGACGAATACGAAGCCCCCTGGAACACCGGTGCCAAGCTCGAAGGCGGCAACCGGGGTCACCGCCCCACCGTCAAGGGCGGCTATTTCCCCGTGCCACCGGTTGACAGCACGCAAGACATGCGCGCTGACATGGTCACCATCCTCGAAGAGATTGGCATCCCCGTTGAGGTGTTCCACCACGAAGTGGCTGGCGCAGGTCAAAACGAGATCGGCACCAAGTTCTCCACCCTGGTTGAGCGTGCCGACTGGACCCAAAAACTCAAGTACGTCGTTTGGAACGTGGCCAACACCTACGGCAAAACCGCCACCTTCATGCCCAAGCCCCTGGTGGGCGACAACGGCTCTGGCATGCACGTTCACCAGTCCATCTGGAAAGAAGGCAAGAACCTGTTCGCAGGCAGCGGCTATGCCGGTTTGAGCGACTTCGCCCTGTACTACATCGGCGGCATCATCAAGCACGCACGTGCCCTCAACGCCATCACCAACCCCACGACCAACAGCTACAAGCGCCTGGTCCCTGGCTTTGAGGCTCCTGTCAAGCTGGCCTACTCCAGCCGCAACCGTTCGGCCTCCATCCGCATCCCCCATGTGGCCTCTGACAAGGCCCGCCGCATCGAGGCGCGTTTCCCCGATCCCATGGCCAACCCTTACCTGTGCTTTGCTGCACTGATGATGGCGGGTCTGGACGGTGTGGAAAACAAAATCCATCCCGGCGAAGCCGCCACCAAGGATCTCTACCATCTGCCCCCCGAGGAAGATGCATTGGTGCCCACCGTGTGCCACAGCCTGGATCAGGCTTTGGACTATCTGGACAAGGACCGTGGCTTCCTCACCAAGGGCGGCGTCTTCACCGACAGCATGCTCGACGCCTACATCGACCTCAAGATGCAGGAAGTCACGCGTTTTCGCATGGCCACCCATCCGGTGGAATACGACATGTACTACTCGCTCTGATTCCGGGGCCAAGCGGTACACACCCAAGGACGGCCCAGGCCGTCCTTTTTTTCTGGAGAACTGAACATGGGCACGGCTTTGGCAGATGACATCCCACCACGTTGGCAGGCCTTCGATGCCTTAGCCACCCTGGTGGTGGTGACCAATGCCCAGGGCCTCATCTCCTATGTCAACACGTCCATGGAAGACCAGTTGGGCTATGCCCGCAAGGCCTTGCTGGGCAAGGCCTGGTCGCAGCTGCTGCTCGAACAGGACGACCTCGAACGTGCCCGTCAGGCCTTGATGGCCGAGCAAGCCAGCGCCATGCGCTTTGACGCCCATTTGCATGGCGTGGACATCGAGCCCATGGCGGTGCACGTGGTGCTCACCTGGGTGCACCACAGCGGTGAATTCATCGCCGAATGTGTGCCGCTGGACATCCAGCTGCGGCAGGAAAAAGAGGCCAGGCTGCGCAACCAGGCTGCCGCCAACAAGGAGCTGATCCGCAATCTGGCGCATGAAATCAAAAATCCGCTGGGCGGCATCCGGGGTGCAGCGCAATTGCTGGAAATGGAGCTGCCCTCCAAAGACCTGATGGAATACACCCAGGTCATCGTGCGTGAGGCCGACCGGCTGCAAACCCTGGTCGATCGCCTGCTCGCTCCCCATCGACGAGCCAGACAACTCAGCCAGGTCAACATCCACGAGGTGTGCGAGCGGGTTCGCTCCCTGATCCTGGCCGAATTCCCCACGGGCTTGCGCATTGTTCGCGACTACGACACCTCCATCCCCGAGTTCCAGGGCGACCTGGAGCAACTGATTCAGGCTGTGCTCAACATCGCCCACAACGCAGCCTTGGCCCTGGCACAGGAGCGCGAGCACCACCGCGCGGTGATCCGCTTTGTCACGCGGGTGAGCCGCCAGATCAACATTGGCGCTCAACGCCACCGACTGGCACTGGAATTGCATGTCATCGACAACGGCCCTGGTATTCCTGTGGAACTTCGGGACCGCCTGTTTTACCCCCTCGTTTCTGGACGAGACGGAGGTTCGGGTCTGGGGTTGCACCTGGCTCAAACCTTCGTCCAACAGCATCAGGGGCTCATCGAGTTCGAGAGTGCACCAGGATGTACCGATTTCAAATTGTTGATTCCCATCGGTTGAGCAGTTGGACTCGACCCCATTTCAAAAGGCCATGCGCATGAGACCCATCTGGATCGTGGACGATGATCAGTCCATTCGTTTTGTCCTTGAAAAGGCGTTGCTCAAGGCATCGTTGCCCACGCGCAGCTTCACCAATCCGCACGAGGTCATTGCGGCGCTCGACGCGGACGAGGGAGAAGTGCCCAGCGTCGTGATCAGCGACATCCGCATGCCCGGCACCACGGGGCTGGCCTTGCTGCAAACCCTCAAGCAGCGCATGCCCAAGCTGCCCATCATCATCATGACCGCCTATTCGGATCTGGACAGCGCGGTGTCGGCCTTCCAAGGCGGTGCATTCGAGTACCTGCCCAAGCCCTTTGATCTGACCAAGGCCGTGGAGCTGATTCAGCGCGCCTTGTCCGAGAGCGAGCGACACAGCGGCAGCACCGAGTCCCTGGATTCAGCCACCGAAATGCTGGGTCAGGCGCCGGTCATGCAAGATGTGTTTCGCGCCATTGGGCGTTTGAGCTCCAGCCACGTCACCGTCCTCATCACGGGCGAGTCGGGCAGTGGCAAGGAGTTGGTCGCGCGGGCCTTGCACCAGCATTCCCCACGCTCCGATGGCGCGTTTGTCGCCATCAACACCGCGGCCATCCCCAAAGACCTGCTCGAGAGCGAACTCTTTGGCCATGAGCGTGGTGCCTTCACTGGCGCGCAGACCATGCGCCGTGGCCGCTTTGAGCAAGCCGATGGCGGCACACTCTTTCTCGACGAAATCGGTGACATGCCCTTTGACCTGCAAACCCGTTTGTTGCGGGTGCTCAGTGACGGGCACTTCTACCGCGTGGGCGGCCACCAGGCCATCAAGGCCAATGTGCGCGTGATTGCAGCCACCCACCAGGACCTGGAAAAGCGTGTGCGAGAAGGCCTGTTCCGCGAAGACTTGTTTCACCGTCTCAATGTCATTCGCATCCGCTTGCCCGCCCTGCGTGAACGGCAAGAGGACATCCCCTTGCTCACCCGCCACTTTTTGGCCCGCAGCGCCCAGCAATTGGGTGTGGAGCCCAAGCGCTTGTCCGATCCCGCCTTGCAGCACCTGTTGCGATTTGGCTTTCCGGGCAATGTGCGCCAACTCGAAAACATCTGCCACTGGCTCACCGTCATGGCACCCATGCAGCAAATCGATGTCAAGGATTTACCCCCCGAGGTGCTGCAGCCTTCGCCAGCTGCGCAGGACGTTGCTTCGCTGAGCGCAAGCAGCCCGGTATTGGCTGTGCCTGCTGCAGCAGTGGCCCCGGCTCTTCAGGCGGGCGTCGTCCTTGACGGCTTGCACGGGGGCGGTGAAGTGATTCACACCGCGCCCATGGCCGGGTCAACGCCGTGGCCTGGCGGCGCAGAGATCGCAGCGGGCACCCCCGCCAGCACCCTGAGCGACGGCAGCGAGCTCAGTGACGATGCCGCCTGGCAAACGGACTTGCGCACCCATGCCCTGGCCTTGCTCAGGACGGGGCGCACCGATGTGTGGGACACCTTGACGCAACGCTTTGAGCGCACGCTCATCGAAGCGGCTTTGTCCACCACGCGGGGTCGTCGCATTGAGGCCTCGCTCAAGCTGGGCATTGGCCGCAATACGCTCACCCGGAAAATCCAGGAGCTGGGCATGGACGCCCAGGTCTGAAGCCAAGGCTTCAGGGCGCCTTGACCAGGCTCAGCACCACGGGCGTGTGATCGCTGGGGCGCTCGAAGGTGCGAGGGCGCTTGTCGATGACGCAGTCGCTGGCCTCGGGCTTGAGCGCCTCACTCACCAGCACATGGTCAATGCGCAAGCCCCGGTTGCGCCGAAATGCAGCCGCGCGGTAGTCCCACCAGCTGAATTGCTGCGGCTCGGAGTGAAAGAGCCGCAGGGCATCGTGAAAGCCCAAGTCCAGCAAGTCTGAAAACGCCTGCCGCTCGATGTCGGTGCAGTGGATGGTGCCTGCGAGTTCAACGGGGTCGTACACATCGTTCTCGTCGCGCGTGATGTTGAAGTCGCCCATCAACACCAGCCTGGGGTGCTGTGCGAGTTGATCGCGCACATGGGCTTTGAGGGCCTCGAGCCAGCGCAGCTTGTATTGGAACTTGTCAGAGTCGGGTGCTTGACCGTTGGGGAAATAAGCGCAGATCACCCGCAGCCCCAACGTGGTGGCCGTGATGACGCGGGCCTGTTCGTCTTCCAAGCCAGGCAGATTGCGCACCACATCGCTCAGGGGCTCGCGCGACACCAGCGCCACGCCGTTGTAGGTTTTTTGTCCATGGTGCGCCACATGCCAGTCGCAGGACTCGAAGTCCTCCCAGGGAAAGGCCGCATCCTCGGTCTTGGTTTCTTGCAGCCCCATGAGCTGAATACCGCCCTCGGGCTCGGTCAGGTCCAGCCAGTCCCACAGCTGGGGCAGGCGCACGCGCAGGGAGTTGACGTTCCAGGTGGCCAGGCGCAAGGTGTTCATGTGTTCAGGGGCTTTGTTGACAGTGGCGCATTGTAGAAAGCCCGGGCAGCGCGGTGAGTGTGGGGGCAGCTTGCGGGTCAAGTTGCTGGTCAAATAGCGCCATGACTGCCGCCCACCTGCCCCTGGCCACGCCTGACGACGCGCCCGTCCTGTCGGTGGTGGACCTGTGTGTGGCTTATGGCGGTGTGCAGGCCTTGGACTCAGTGAGTCTGACGCTGATGCCCGAAACCGTGGTCGCCCTCATCGGTCCCAATGGCGCGGGCAAGACCACGCTCTTTCAGGCGCTGACAGCAGCGGTGCCCGTGCAGTCGGGGCGCATCGTTTGGCGGGGTCAATCCCTGCTGGGGATGCCGCCGCACACCTTGGCTGGCCTGGGCTTGGTGCGCATGGCGCAACAGGCGGCGGTGTTTCAACACTTGACCGTGCAAGACCACTTGCAGTTGGCCACCCACCCTTTGCGCACCCAACGTAAGCCCCGGTTGCCCGTCCAAGACTGGATGGAGGAGGTCATCGATCAGCTGGACCTGGCCAGCATTTTGTCCACCCGTGCGGGTGAATTGGGACAGAGCCTTCAGCGCCGTGTCGAGCTGGCGCGCTGTCTGGTGGCCCAGCCGCTGGTGATGTTGCTCGACGAACCTGCGGCGGGTCAGACCGAGGCCGATTGGCAACGCATGGTGGGCGCGCTGCAAAGCCTGCGCACCAGGCTCAAAGCCTCGGTGCTCCTGATCGAGCATCGCTTGCAGTGGATCTGGCCCATCAGCGATGCCTGCTGGGTCCTGGATCAGGGCCGCGTCATCGCCCAGGGCAGTCCCGAGCTCGTGCGCCAGCACCCGGCTGTGATCGCGGCCTATTTGGGGGAGGCAACCCATGGCTGGGCTTGAGGTGAGGGGCTTGCAGGCACAGTATGGTGATGCCCCCGTGCTGCACGGCATCGATCTCACGCTCAAGCCGGGTCGCATCCTTGCGCTCCTGGGTGCCAATGGGGCGGGCAAGACCACCACGCTGCGCGCCATCTTCCAGGCTGTGTCGTGCCAGGGCGAGGTGCACTGGCAAGGTCAATCCCTCATGCACCAGTCCACCGAAGCCATTGCCGCCTTGGGCTTGGCCCATGTGCCGCAAGGCCGTGGCACGCTGGGCAGCCTCACGGTGGAAGAGAACCTGATTCTGGGCGCATGGCCACGGCGTGCTCCCCAGCGCGAAGTGCAGGCCGATGTGGACTTGTGGTTGCAACGCTTCCCCCAGCTGGCGCTCAGGCACACCCAGCGCGCGGGGGATTTGTCGGGCGGTGAACAGCAGATGCTGGCCTTGGCCCGCGCCATGATGATGCGCCCTCAACTGTTGGTGCTCGATGAGCCCGCATTGGGGCTTGCCCCCAAAGTCGTGGCCGAGGTCTATGCATGGCTGCGCACGCTCAACGAAAGCCAGGGGCTCACCATCTTGTTGGTGGAGCAAAGTGCCGCCCTGGCGCTGGAGCTGGCGCACGATGCCGTGGTCTTGCACATGGGCCGGGTGGCCTGCGCGGGCGAGGCCAAAGCCGTGCAACGCGATGCGGCGCTGCGCCGCGCCTACCTCGGAGCCTGACGCCATGTTCAGCGATGCCTGGGTGCTTCAAACTGCGGCGGGCTTGGCCAACGGCTTCATTTACGCCAGCCTGGCCTTGGCGCTGGTGATGATCCACCGCACCACCCACCACATCAATTTCGCGCAAGGCGAAATGGCCACCCTGTCCACCTTCTTGGCCTGGAGCCTGATGCAAGCGGGTTTGCCGCTGGTCCTGGCCTTGGCGCTCACCTTGGTGTTGAGTCTGATCATGGGGGTGGTGGTGCATCGCTTGTGCCTGCGCCCGGTTGAACGCGCGCCCTTGCTCACGCAGGTGATGGTGTTCGTGGGGCTGCTCATGGTTTTCCATGCGTTCATGTCCTGGCAATGGGGGCACATGCTCAAAGGCTTTGCGAGTCCTTTTCCGCAGCAAGGCCTGGCTGCCCTGCCGTGGTGGACGGGCCATCAATTGGGGGTGGTCGCGGTGACCCTAGTCATGATGGCGTGGGTCTATGTGTTTTTCAGATTCACCCGCTGGGGTCTGGCCCTGCGTGCAGCGGCGCAGCACCCCGAGGCTGCGCGCTGGCTGGGCCTGCCAGTGTCGTGGATGCTGGCCTGGGGTTGGGGCTTGGCTGCCATGGTGGGTGCGGTAGCAGGGGTGTTGATCGCACCCATGGTGTACCTGGAGCCCAACATGATGATGAACGTGCTGCTCTATGCCTTTGCGGCGGCCGTGCTGGGTGGCTTGAACAGCCCGCCGGGCGCCGTGCTGGGGGGCTTGGTGGTGGGCGTGCTGGACAACTGGTTGGGCGCCTTTGTGGTGGGCCATGAACTCAAGCAACCCATGGCCTTGCTGCTCATCGTACTCGTGCTGGCCTTGCGGCCTCAAGGGTTGCTGGGCACCGCCCCGGGGAGGGCGCACTGATGCGTTGGGTCACCCAGCTTGGCGGAGTCTTTTGGGCAGGGCTGCTGATCGCACCCTGGACCCTGGGGGACTTTCACCTGTTTCAGTTCAACCTGTGGATGGTCATGGTCCTCGCATTGCTGGGCTTGCATGTGCTCACCGGCCTGGGCGGCATGATCTCCATCGGGCATGGGGCTTGGTTGGGATGCGGGGCGTATGTGGCGGCCATGACGGCGGTCCACCTGCATTGGCCGCTGGCGCTGAGCTTGCTGGCCGCCACGTTGATGGGGGCGGCGCTGGGCGCGCTCATGGCCTGGGTGGCTGGGCGCTTGTCGGGTCATTTGCTGGCCTTGGCGACCTTTGCCTTGGCGGCGGCCTGGCCACAGGTCCTCAAGGCACCAGGCCTGGGCGCGTGGACGGGCGGCTCGCAAGGCCTCACCTGGTTGGCCTTTGACACGGCCTCAGACCGTGCACGCCTCTACACCCTGGGGCTGGTCCTGTTGCTGGCAGCTTGCATGGCATTGGAGCGATGGGCTCGCCAGCGGCATTGGGGGCTGGCCTTGCAAGCCTTGCGCGACCACCCGCAAGCCCTTGAAGCCCTGGGCGTGAACCTCACGCCTTTGAAGGTGTGCGCCTTTGCGATCTCGGGCGCCCTCACCAGCCTGGCGGGTGGCCTGGGCGCAGCCTGGGTGGGTTTTGTGTCGCCGGATGCTTATTCGGCCTTCTTGTCCATCACCCTGCTCGTGGGTTTGGCGGTGTCGGGTGTGGGGCTGCTCAGTGGCTTGTGGCTGGGCGCGGCCTTTGTGCAGTTTGTGCCCAATTGGGCGGGCGAATGGTCACCGTCCATGCCTTGGGCGCTGCAAGGGGCGTGTCTGCTCGTCGTGGCTTATCTGGCGCCGCAGGGTTGGCGCCACACTCAAGCGGCCTGGACGCGCCGGTGGCTCACAAAATCAAAACGCAAGCCCGCTGAAGAGGTATGAGCCTCGCGGCTGACTTCCTGCCATTGGCGGGGGTCTAGCGATGGTGCCCGGGTGTCGCCCGCAAAGTCGCCATGGATTTCGGTGACCTCAGCGCGCGTGGCAAAGGGCAGGCACTGTTGATAGATTTGTCCGCCGCCGATCACCCAGACCTCGTTCACATCGGCGCCCACGAGCTGCGGTGACAAGGCCGCTGCGACCGAGTCTGCCCGGCGCACCGCTGGGTGATGTGGCGCCCAGTCGGCCTGGCGCGTCACCACGATGTTGGTGCGCTTGGGCAAGGGCCTGAAGCGCTCGGGCAGGGAGTCCCAGGTCTTGCGCCCCATGATCACGGGGTGGCTCAGGGTGAGCGCCCTGAAATGGGCCAAGTCCTCGGGCAAGTGCCACGGCATGGTTCCGTCCTGGCCAATGATGCCGTTGGTGGACTGCGCCCAGATCAGGTTGATGTTCATCGTGGGGGTCGCGGCAAGCCAGCAGACGGGGCTGGGGCTTCAGACGGCCACGGGGGCCTTGATGGCCGCATGGCACTGGTAGTCCTGCACCTCGAAATCCTCAAACTCATACGAGAAGAGGTCAGCGGGTTGGCGCCGGATGTGGAGCGTGGGATAGGCAAAGGGCTGGCGGGAGAGTTGCTCGCGCACCTGGTCAAAGTGGTTGTTGTAGATGTGGCAGTCACCACCCGTCCAGATGAAGTCACCCACATCAAGGTCACACTGCTGGGCCAGCATGTGGGTGAGCAGCGCGTAGCTGGCGATGTTGAAAGGCACCCCCAGGAAAATGTCGGCGCTGCGCTGGTAGAGCTGGCAAGAGAGCTTGCCGCGCTCACCTGCGGCTTGCGGGGGAGCGACGTAGAACTGGAAAAACGCGTGGCAGGGCATGAGCGCCATCTGGTCGAGCTGAGCCACATTCCAGGCGCTCACGATGATGCGGCGTGAATCGGGATTGGTCTTGAGGGTCTGGACCACCTGCGAAATCTGGTCGATGTGCGTGCCATCGGGCTTGGGCCAGCTGCGCCACTGCACGCCATACACCGGTCCGAGGTCGCCGTCGGGGCGAGCCCATTCATCCCAGATCGTCACGCCGCGCTCGCGCAGCCACTGGTTGTTGCTCGAGCCCTGCAAAAACCACAGCAATTCGTAAATGATGGATTTGAGGTGAACTTTTTTGGTGGTCACCAGGGGAAAGCCTTCGCGCAGGTCAAAGCGCATCTGATGGCCAAACACGCTGAGCGTGCCCGTGCCCGTGCGGTCGGTCTTGGGCACACCATGCTCAAACACGTGACGCATGAAATCTTCGTACTGCTGGCGAATGGGGCGTTGAGGCGTGTTCATGAGGCGGAGTTTATCGGCAAGGCAGCGTGCGCCCCTCACGGCTTCAATGGGCGTGCACGTGCCGGGCAAAGTTGTTGAGGATGGCTTGCCAGCCCTCGCGTTGCTGCTCCACGGGGTGCAGGGTTTCGGCATCAAACGTCACCCGCACCGTGACGCCCGCATGGCCCTCGGCGCCCGGCACAAATTCGACCTGGGCGGTGCGATCGCCAAAGCTGTAGGCAATGAGTTCATGCGGGACCACGCGGGTGTAGGTGCCTGCGAAGTCAAATCCGAAACTGCCGTCCTTGGCTTCCATGCGCGAGGAAAACGAGCCGCCCTCGCGCAAATCCACGCTGGCCTGGGTGGTGTGCCAGTCGTCAGAGGCCGCATTCCACTGCACGATGTCTTGCGGGGTGGTGTAGGCCTGCCAGACGCGGGCAATTGGGGCTTGGACCAGGGTTTGGACGGTGATTTTCATGGTGGGCAATCAGGCGTACAAAGAAAACCAAATCTTAAGCTCAGACCCGGATCACCCGCCCTGGATTGAGCAAGCCCTTGGGGTCCAGCGCCTGCTTGATGCGCCGCATGAGGGCGAGGGCCACAGGGTCTTTGTATTTGGGCAGGGTGTCGACCTTGAGGCTGCCAATGCCATGCTCGGCGCTGATGGAGCCATGGAACTGCTTGACCGCGTTGTTGACCAGTGCATTGACCCGGGCTTCCTCGCGTTCCAAAAACACTTGATGCGGCACATCGGCCGGGCACTGCACGTTGTAGTGCAAGTTGCCGTCTCCCAAGTGGCCAAAGTTGACCAGCCGCACGCCGGGAATTTCGCGCGCCAGCGCGGCATCGGTGTGCGCGCAAAAGTCGGCGATGGCCGACACTGGCAGGGAAATGTCGTGCTTGATGTTGAGCCCCTCATTGGCCTGTGCCATGGTGATGTTCTCGCGGATCAGCCACAGGTTTTGCGCCTGGCTCAGGTTCTCGGCAACGATGGCATTGCCCACACAGCCTTCGCCCATGGCCTCTTCGAGCAAGCCCTCTAGGCTGTGGCGCGCGTGGTCCTCGGACTCCATGTCCGAGAGTTCAAGCAGCACACAGTAGGGGGCTTCGCGCCACAAGGGCACCCGCCGCTCGGGGAAGTGCTTGTCCACCAGGCTCATGGAAAACTGATTCATCATCTCAAAGCCGGTGAGGCCTGCATTGAGCCTGGCGCGAGCGAGCTCCAGCAAGCGCACGGCATGCTGCACCGAGTCCACCGTGGCCCAGGCCGTGAGCTGGCAACGCGGCTTGGGAAAGAGCTTCATGGTGGCGGCTGTGATGATGCCCAGCGTTCCCTCGGCGCCAATGAAGAGGTCGCGCAGGTCGTAGCCGGTGTTGTCCTTGCGCAAGCCGCTGAGCCCCTGCCAGATCTCGCCATCGGCGGTCACCACCTCCAGCCCCAGGCACAGCTCGCGCGTGTTGCCATAACGAACCACCTGGGTACCACCCGCGTTGGTCGAGAGGTTGCCCCCCAGCGTGCAGCTGCCCTGTGAGCCCAGGCTCAAGGGATAGAGCAAGCCCTGTTCACTGGCCGCGACTTGCAACTGTTGCAGGATCACCCCGGCCTCGGCGGTGATCGTGGCATTGGCAGGGTCGAGGTGGCGAATGCGGTGGAGCCGTTGCAGGCTCAGCACCACTTGCTCTCCACTGGCATCGGGCACGGCGCCCACCACCATGCCAGTGTTGCCGCCCTGGGGCACGATGCTCACGCCATGCCTCACGCAGGCCTTGACGATGTCGGCCACTTCCTGGGTGTTGGCAGGCCTCACTACACACAAGGCCTTGCCCGTCACGCGCTTGCGCCAGTCGGTTTCAAAGGGTTGGCAGTCGGCATCGATGAGCACCTGCTTGGCGCCAACGATGTCGCGCAAAGCGTTCAAGACCTCAGACATGAGGGGCTCCTTGAGGGGCTGGGGAGGTCGGGTCGGCCGGATCGCCGTCCTGAGCCAGTGCCAGTTGCCTGGCGTGTTGAAAGCGAAACCGAACATGGGCGGCGCAGGCAGCAAACAAACCCAGGCAGAGGGCAATTTCTAAGCCCGCCAGCATGCGGCTGGGCATGGGGTCGCTCCAGGCGCGCACCACGCCCTCGGTGAAATAGAGCCACACCAGCAGGCTCACCCAGCGGTAGGTGTAGAGGCGGCGCTTGAGCAAGCCCGCCAGAGGAATGCACAAGGGCAAGGCCTTGAGGGCCAACCAGGATCCACCCGGTCTGATGGGTGCCCACCACAATTCCCAACCCAGGCTCAGCACCACCAGACCCACCAGACAGCCCACGGCAAGGCGCTGCGTCCACAAGACATTCGGGGCAATCTCAACTTCGGTGTTCAATCCAGGACTCCATCAAGGCATGGCCTGGATTGTCACCCAGGGTCAGCTTCTGGGGCGCGTGCCCAAAAAGTCACACAGGGCGTGCAGGGTTTCCCTGGGCGACTCGTTCATCTGGTGGTGGCCGCAGGGCACGGTCACTTCGCTCACGGCAGGGGCATGGGCTTTGGCGGTCTGCACCAGCTCCTTGGCCGCGCGCGGTGGGGTCATCTGGTCTTGTTCGCCATGGATGAACAGCACCGGGCAAGTCACCTTGGCCATGGCCTGCAAGCCGTTGGCGTAATCGTTGCAAGCCTTGAAGCCCAGGTGGAACACCGGCTCGTGCGGATTGGCGCGCATCACTCGGCGGTTGAGCGCCCGGTTGGCCCCAAACACCCAGGTGCCTGGACCCAGCGCCGATGGCGGCGCGCACAAGGTGGAGCGCGAAAACACATTGATGAGGTGAATCGCTGCCTCGGGGTTGTCCACCGAGTCGCGCAGCAAGACATCGGACACCTTCATGGGATAGGCCGTGCCCACCATCGCCAGGTGGCTCACGCGCAAGGGGTGCCGTGCGGCCGTCTCCAGGCCGATCAGCGAGCCCCAGCTGTGGCCCACCACGGCGGCCTGGGCAAGGCCTGCGGCATCGAGCACAGCAGCCAGCCAGTCGGCGGCTTCTTGCACACTGCGTGGGCAAGGTCCCTGGCTTCGCATGTGGCCGGGCAAGTCCACGGCCAGCACATTCCAGCCGTGGTTGGCCAGGTAGCGGCTTTGCAGGATCCACACCGAATGGTCGTTGAGCACGCCATGCACAAACACCACGGTGGGCTGATCGGCTCTGAAGGCTTTGCCCCCCGTGTAAGCGTAGACCGTGCGTTGATTGACTTGCAGCTCCATGGTCAGGCTCCCACTTTCTCGGCGCGCTTGAGGGCGCGCTTGAGGTCGTCGATCAGGTCATCGGCGTTTTCCAGACCCACCGAAAGCCGGATCGTGCCGGGGCCAATGCCAGCGGCGCGCAAGGCGTCGTCGCTCATGCGGAAATGCGTGGTGCTGGCTGGATGGATCACCAGACTGCGGCAGTCCCCCACATTGGCCAAATGGCTAAATAGCTTGAGCGATTCGATGAAGGCCTGGCCTTGCGCGCGCCCGCCCTTGAGGTCAAAGCTGAAGACGGCGCCGGCACTCTTGGCGCCGCCTGGCAAGAGGCGCTGCGCCAGGGCATGGCTGCGATGCCCTGGCATGAGCGGGTGATGCACGCGCTCGACCAGGGCTTGCTGGCTCAGAAAGCCCACCAGCTTTTCGGTGTTGTCCAAATGGCGTTGCATGCGCAGGGGCAAGGTCTCCAGGCCTTGCAGGATCAGCCAGGCGCTGTGCGGACTCAGGCATGCGCCGAAGTCGCGCAAGCCCTCGCGGCGTGCGCGCAGCAAAAACGCCCCTGTGGTGCTCTCGTCCTGAAAGACCATGTGATGAAAGCCCGCATAGGGTTGGGTGAGTTCGGGGAAGCGCCCGCTGCCCAGCCAGTCGAATTCACCGCCATCGACGAGCACGCCGCCAATCACGGTGCCGTGGCCGCTGAGGAACTTGGTGGCCGAATGAAAGACCAGGCTCGCGCCCAGCGACAAGGGTTGCAACACGCAGGGTGGCGTGAGGGTGCTGTCCACCAGCAGGGGGATGCCGTGATCGCGCCCCAGTTGCGCCAAGGCCGGGATGTCCAGCACATCCAGCCCCGGGTTGCCCACGGTTTCGCCAAAAAGCAACCGGGTTTGCGGTGTGATGGCCGCGCGCCAGCCGTCAAGGTCATCGGGGCGAACAAAGGTGGTGGCAATGCCAAAGCGCGACAAGGTGTCGTGCAAGAGGTTGTGCGAGCCGCCATACAGTGAGGTGCTGGCCACGATGTGCCCGCCCGCACCCATGAGCGTGGCCACGGCCAGGTGCAAGGCGGCTTGCCCGCTGGCGGTGGCAATCGCGCCCACACCGCCTTCGAGGGCGGCCATGCGCTGCTCGAACACCGCGGTCGTGGGGTTGCTCAGGCGACTGTACACATGGCCGGATTGTTCGAGGTTGAAGAGGGCGGCGGCCTGATCACTGGACTCGAACACGAACGATGTGCTCAGGTGAATGGGCGTGGCTCTGGCCCCCGTGGTGGGGTCGGGGGCTGCACCAGCGTGAAGGGTGAGGGTGTCAAAGTGCGGGTCGCTGTATCCAGGCATGGGTTTGCTCCAGGGTCCAGGTTCAAAGGGATGCGCTAGTATCCGTTCAGATTGGAGCACTCTGGAGACGGATCATGAAAGTCAGCGACATCCTTCGCGTCAAAGGCAATACCTTGTTCACCCTGGATCCGGGTGCCCGGCTCAACGAGGCCATTCGCATCATGGCCGAGCATGACCTGGGCTCGCTGGTCATCATGAACCGGGGCCAACTCGCTGGCGTGCTCACCTTCCGTGAAATCATCAAAGCCCTGCACCAGCAGCACGGTGAGCTGGGCGAGGCCACCGTGCAGCAAGCCATGGAAGCCCACCCCATGACCTGCTCGCCCGAGACCGATCTGGACGAAGTGCGCCGCCTCATGCTCGAGTGCCATGCCCGCTATTTGCCGGTGATGGACGGCGCCATGCTCATGGGTGTGATCAGCTTTTACGACGTGGCCAAGGCCGTGGTGGATGCTCAGAACTTCGAGAACAAGATGCTCAAGGCCTACATCCGCGACTGGCCGGCTGAACCCGAATCGGGTCGCGCCTGAACCCGCCGCCGCTTGCCCACGGTGTCGGGCGTGGCGTCTGGAATAATGCCCTTCCATGAGCGGCAACACCTTCGGCGATTTGTTTTGTGTCACCAACTTTGGTGAATCCCACGGCCCGGCCATTGGCTGCGTGATCGATGGCTGTCCGCCCGGTCTTGAACTCGCCGAGGCCGACATCCAGTCCGAACTCGACCGCCGCCGCCCTGGCACCAGCCGTTACGTGACCCAACGCCAGGAGCCCGATGCCGTGCAAATCCTCTCGGGGGTTTACCAAGGCGTGACCACCGGCACACCGATTGCCCTGGTGATCCACAACACCGACCAGCGCAGCAAGGACTATGGCGACATCCTTCAGACCTTTCGCCCTGGTCATGCCGACTACACCTACTGGCAAAAGTACGGCGTGCGCGACCCACGAGGTGGCGGGCGCTCATCGGCACGCCTGACCGCGCCCACGGTGGCCGCTGGGGCTGTGGCGCGCAAATGGCTCAAGCAGCATTTGGGCATTGCCTTCAAGGCCTGCATGGTGCAACTGGGCGAGCTGCCCATTGCCTTTGAATCCTGGGCGCACGTCGAGCACAACCCGTTTTTTGCGCCGCTGGCCGATGTGTCTGCCCTGGAGCACTACATGGATGCCTTGCGCAAATCGGGCGACTCCTGTGGTGCTGCGATCCGGGTGGTGGCCACGGGCATGCCTGTGGGCTTGGGTCAGCCGCTTTACGACAAGCTCGATGCCGACATCGCCTGGGCGATGATGGGTCTGAACGCGGTCAAAGGCGTGGAGATTGGCTCGGGCTTTGAGTCGGTGCTGCACAAGGGCAGCCAGCACGGCGACACCCTCACACCCGAGGGCTTTGCAACCAACCATGCAGGGGGCGTCCTGGGCGGCATCAGCACTGGGCAGGACCTGGAGGTGCGCTTGGCCATCAAGCCCACCAGCTCCATCCTCATCCCCCGCGAGACCATCGATGCGCAGGGTCAGCCCACCTCGGTGATCACCAAAGGCCGTCACGACCCGTGTGTGGGCATCCGCGCCGCCCCCATCGCCGAGGCCTTGCTGGCCCTGGTGGTCATGGACCATGTGCTCAAGCACCGCGCTCAATGCGGTGACGTGCAAACCGGTCTGCATCCCATTGCAGCCCAGCGTCCCTGAGCACCGCCGCCAAGCCTCCATGCAAACCCCAGCCCATGCGCTGGGGATCAGGGTCTAGACTGAAACCTCGACATCACTGATCCAACTCACGCACATCGGGCTTGAAGCGTTGTCCTGCCCCAGGAGGACACCGCATGAAAGTGCTCATCATCGAAGATCACCCCATGGTGGTGCAGGGCTGGGTGATGCAAATCAAGCACCATGCCCCCGACTGCCAGATCCATCATGTGAATGATTGGCCCAGTGCCCACACGATCGTGATGCGGTCCCATCGCCTGCAAGTCCCGTTCGACTGGGTGATCATGGATGTGGCCTTGTCGCGATCCCAATCCCAGGATGCCTTGTTGCCCCCGCTGGCCCAGCGCATCCGCGCCTGTGCACCCAGCCTGGTGTGGGTGTGCACCGCACTCAACGATGACAGCATCCGGCAGACCTGCGCCCAGCAGGGCGCGCGCTGGGTGGCCAAGACCATGCACAGCGTCACCTGGCAACGCATGGTGCGCGAGCAGTTGCTGGCCTTGCAGGATGCAGGTCACATGGCGCCCTGTCATGTTGCCGAGCCCAGCCCCAATCCCTTGATGCGCCTCACCCCCCGTCAAGTCGAAGTCCTCATGCAACTCTCACGGGGTTTGAGCAATCAGGAAATCGCAGATCGTTTGTCTGTGAGTGAGGAGACCGTGAGAACGCATTTGCGCGACGCCTATCGGCTCCTGGGCGTACGCAACCGGACCGAGGCCGTTCAACTCTATTTGGAGTGGGCGGACCTGCGCGGTCACAAGGGGACCTGACCTACATGTGCACAGCGCGGATCTGGAGACTGGGGCTGATGGTCTTTTGGGCCTTCGCGCTCGGGGTTTGTGCCCAGCCCCAGCAAGACTTGGTGCTGACCTCGGGCACACAAAAACTGTGGCCACACCTCTCGGTGCTGAACCTGCCCTCGCAGTCGGACTCTCCCGACGAGGCGATGCAGGCTTGGCAGCAACAGGGTGGGCATGGCTTGGCGCATGAGCAGGCCCAGGTGGGTGGCTGGATTCCCCAGGCGCGATGGGCGCGATTGCGCATGGTCAACCCTCAGTCCACCCCCATGACCAAGGTGCTGGTCTACCCCTCCACCACGCAAGACGATGTGCAGCTGTGGCGACATGGGCCAGGGGGATGGCAGCGTGTGTCGCGTGCCGACGCGGGCACAGGCTGGCTGCAAGGGGCGCAACATGTGCACTGGATCTTGCATTGGCAAGCGCAGGAAGCCAACGACTGGCTCATCCTGGTCAATGGCTACAACCGCGTTCGCTTTCCCCTGGTGCTCATGCCAGCTGAGGAACACCTGCAACTGGAAAAAAACTCGGCGGTGATGTCGGTGCTGCTCATCACCCTGCCTTTGGCGCTGGTCCTGATGTCGCTGGCGTATTGGCCCAAAACCTGGAGTCAGGGCTTGGTGCTGATGCTGGCCATGGCGGTGTCGGAATGGGTGGGCATGCTGTGGGTCAGTGGCCTTGGCGTGTGGCTCATGCCCTGGTGGGACCGCTGGACCTGGGGCTGGGTGGGCGAGACCGCCTACTTGCTGCTGCTTGGATTGGGCTTGTGGCATGCCAGGGCGGTGGTGGCAGGGGTGCTTCCCGCCTGGGTGAGCATGCTCCTTTCTTTGCTCATGGGCTGGTGGTGGCTGGTCGCGCCGGGGCTGGCGCTGTGGGCGCCCTGGAGTTTGCGCTTTCAACTGGTCTGGCTGGGCAGTGCGCAAGCCCTGGGACTGCTGGTTGTGGCCCTGTGGGCCATGAAGCGTCAGCCCACCCTGCAGACCCGCCAAATGGTCATGATCTGGTTCATCTATCTGCTCTCAGCCGTGGTGTATGTGCTGCATCGCTGGATGGATTGGAGCGCGCAGGTGACCTTGTGGGCGAACGTGGTCCAGGGCTCGGCGGTGGCCGTGGTGTTTGCCGCATCAATCTGGCAGCAGGTCATGGCCATGCGCGATGAGGAGCGCACGCAATTGCAACGTCTGCATGAGCGGCAGGTGTGGTGGGCCATGCTGCAGCATGACTTGTGGCAACCCCTGATGAGCATCCGCATGGCCGTTCACCTGCTCAACTCGCCCGAGGTGGTGGCCAAGGAAGAAGTCATGACGAGCCTGCAGTACGCCACTGAATCGCTGGATGACTTTGCAGTCATCCACGCTCCGGAGGAGGGCGGCACGCCACAGCACGAGGCGGCCTCGCCGCCGCCGGTGCGGGACTTGAAGGCCTTGGTGATGCGCCTCGTGCAAGAGCATAGACCCATGGCCAATTTCTTGTCGGTGAGCCTGCGCAGCCACCTCCTGCCCCTTCAGGTCAGGGTCCATGAGGCCGAGTTGCGCCGCTTGGTTCGCAATCTGTTTCAAAACGCCTTGCGGCACACGCCAGCCAAGGGGCGCATCCTGATGGCCGTGCGCTCACAGGGCGGTCAGGCCTGGCTGTGGATCGTGGACACGGGCAGTGGCATGCCCCAGGCCTTGCTGGCGTCTCATGTGAAGCCTGCGCATGCGCAACAGGCCAGCGAACACGTGGGGCAATCCACTGAGCGCGGCGGCTGGGGTTTGGGCTTGTACAGCGCGAATCACATCGCGCACAGGCAGGGCTGGAGCCTGATCTTCAAGAGCCGCCTGGGTCATGGCACGACGGTGCGCATTCGCCTGGGGCCTGTCATCGCTGAAGCGAGCGGGGGTTGAAGTCGATGTCCACCGGGGTATGAATCCGGCCATCGATGTCACGCGGCAACTTGCCGGTTTTTTCCAGCGCACGCAACACGGCATCGTCCCAGGCTTTGTTGCCGCTGGTCTTGATGAGATCTTTGCCCACAATGGTGCCATCTGGGGCCAGCTTCACCCGGACGGTGGCCACGATGTTGGGCGGCTTGTCCTCGGTGAAGGTGATGCGCGGCAAGACGGCTTCTTGAATTCGCCCCCCCCAGCTGTCAGAAGGCCCCGAGGCTTTGGCCTGCGTGCCGGTGCTGTCTGGGTTGGGTGAGTTGCCAGCCATTTGATTGAGACGCGCCAGGTTGGCCTTGCGTTGTTCTTCCATGCGCCGGCTTTCCTCGGCCTCGCGCTTGGCCTGGGCATCGCGCTTGGCTTGTTCTTCGCGCTTGGTTTTGGCTTCCTGGTCCTTGCGCTTTTGCGCTTCTTCGCGCTTTTTGGTCTCTTGCTCGGTTTTGCGTTGGCGCTCTTCTTCGAGTTTTTTCACTTTGGCCTGATGTTCGGCTTCCTTGCGGTCGAGCTCGGCCTTGCGCTTGGCGGCAGCCCGCTCAGCCTCAGCTTGGCGCGCCTTTTCCTGTTCCTTGATGCGCTGCTTGGCAGTGGCGATCTCGGCTTCCTTGGCTGCTTCGGCTTTGGCACTGGCCTTGGGCGGCGGCGGTGGAGGCGGCACGGGCTTGGGTTGCGGCTTGGGCTCGGGCTTGGGTTCAGGTTGGGGTTCTGGTGGCGGCTCAGGCTTGGGTTCGGGCTGAGGTTCGGGCTCGGAGTTGGCCTGAGGCGCAGCGGGCGCAGGGATGGCTGACCAGACTTCTGCTGCGATGGGGACGGCCACCTCGTGGCGGTTCCAGTTCAAGCCCCAAGTGAGGGCCAGCACCAGCAACCCGTGCACCAGTATCGACAAGAACATGGAGCGCCCACCCGCGCCGGGTGCAGGGGGCAAGAAGTTGGAGGCTTCCCTGGTTTGCATGAGCCATTAATCAAGCGTGCGCACCGACAGACCAATTCGCTTGACGTTGGCGCGCTGCAGCTTGTCCATCACCTGCATGACTTTTTCGTAGGGCAAGGCCTTGTCTGCGCTGATGATGACCGGGATTTGATCCGACTCGCCTTGCATGAGCTTGGCTTGCAAGGCGACGTTGTCCAGGGTCACGCTGTGGGTTTGGTCCACACCGGTTTTGCCCGATGACTTTTGCCGCAATTGCATCTTGCCGTTTTTCTCGATCTCGATGGTGAGCACCATCTCGGGGGCGGCAGCGGCTTTGCCCACCGAGGGCACATCGATCATGCTGGGGGTCATGAGGGGCGCGGTCACCATGAAGATGATGAGCAGCACCAGCATCACATCGATGAACGGCACCATGTTGATGTCGCTCATGGCGCGGCGCGAACGGCCTCGGGATGAAACCACGCTGGGCATGGTGGGTGCCCTCAGTGACCGGTGGCCGACTGGCCGCCCAGGTTGCGTTGCAAGATGTTGGAGAACTCTTCGATGAAGGTCTCCATCTTGTTGGCGATGCGATCGACCTCGCGGTTGAAGCGGTTGTAGGCCAGCACCGCCGGGATTGCAGCAAACAGACCAATGGCCGTGGCCACCAGGGCCTCGGCAATGCCGGGTGCGACCTTGGCCAGCGTGACTTGTTGCAACTCGGCCAGGCCGGTGAAGGCATGCATGATCCCCCACACCGTGCCAAAGAGCCCCACGTAAGGTGACACCGAACCCACAGAGGCCAGGAAAGAAATGTTGGCATCGATGAATTCGAGCTCGCGCTGGTAGCTCGCGCGCATGGCGCGGCGGGCGCCGTCCATCAGCAGGCCAGGGTCGGCGATGCGGCGTTCACGCAGCTTGCTGTATTCGCGCATGCCGCTGGCAAAAATGCGTTCGATGGGGCCGCCTTGCTTGGCGTTTTGCTGTGCCGAGGTATAGAGCTCGTTGAGGCTTTTACCTGACCAGAAATCGCGCTCGAAGGCGTCGTTGAGGTCGCGCACATCTTTGAGCGAGAACACCTTGCGAAAAATCGTGGCCCAGCTCATGACAGACACCAAAAGCAGCACCAGCACCACGGCTTGAACCACCCAGCTGGCATTCAACAGCAGGGTCACAATGGAAAAGTCGTTATTCATGAGAGTCGTTCCAGCAAAGATGGGGGGATTCTGGCAGGTTTGAGGGCGTGTGCGTTCACCCAACCAATGCGGATATGGCCTTCACACAAAGGGGTGAGTGAGCCATCGGTTTCACGCCGGGCGGCCTGCTGGTGAATGACCAGACTGGCGCGGCCGCGTTCGTGCAGTTGGGCAGTGACGCACAGCATGTCGTCGAGCACGGCGGGCTTGAGGTAGCGCACCTGGGTGTCGAGCACCACGAACATGCCCCCGGTTTGCTCGCGCAAGGCATGCTGGCCTATGCCCAGGTGGCGCAGCCACTCGGTGCGCGCGCGTTCAAAAAACTTCAGGTAGTTGGCATAAAACACAATGCCACCCGCATCGGTGTCTTCCCAGTAAACGCGAAGGTCAAAGGCAAAGCTCATGGCGTTTGGATCCAGTGTTGGAGGCGCTGGGCGGCTTGCATCAATTCGTCCAGGTCGTTGGCAATCGAAAAGCGGATGTAACGCCCCGGCTCATGCTCTGAAAAATCACGCCCCGGCGTGACCGCCACATGGGCTTGGTTCAACAAGGCCAGGCTCAGCTCCCAGCTGCTGGCCAGCCCTTTGCGGCGGCACCAGTCGCTGGCATCAGCCCACACATAAAACGCGCCATCGGGGACCACTGGGACCTCTAGCCCCATGGCTTGCAAAGCGGGAATGAAGGCATCGCGACGTTGCCGCAAACGCTCACGGCGCTGTTCGAATTCGGCCAGGGATTCGGGCTCGAAGCACGCCAGCGCCGCCTGCTGGGCGATGCTGCTGGGGCAGATGAACAGGTTTTGAGCCAGGCGCTCCATGGGCGCAACGTGGCTCGCAGGCACCACCACCCAGCCCAGTCGCCATCCCGTCATGCCGAAGTATTTGGAAAAACTGTTGACGCTCACCACGTGCTCGCCCAAGGCCAAAGCGCTTTGACCATAGACCGGGTCAAAGCTCAAGGGCAAATAGATTTCATCGACCACCATCACCCCACCGCGCTCAGTCACGGCTCGGTCGATGCCAGCCAGCACATCGGGGTGGATGGACGTGCCAGTGGGATTGGACGGCGAGGCCAGCAGCACGCCGCGTGTGCGCGGTCCCCAATGTGCCCTGACCTGCGCCTCGGACAGCTGAAAGCGGTCTTGTGCCTGCGTGGGGATGAGCACGGGTCGTGCATCGGCTGCCCGCACAAACTGGCGGTTGCAGGGATAGCAGGGGTCGGGCATGAGCACTTCATCGCCCGAATCGAACAAGGCCAGGGCGGTGAGCAGCAAGCCCGCCGAAGCACCTGCCGTGAGGACGATGCGCTCGGGGTCGATGGACAGTTGGAAGCGGCGGGCATACCAGGCGCTGAGCTGTTCGCGCAGCGCAAGCAAGCCCAAGGCTGGGGTGTAGGCCGTGTCCTGACGCGCAATGGCGAGTTGTGCCGCGCGCTCCACCGCGGGGGCGGCCTTGGCATCGGGCTCGCCAATGTTGAGCCGGATGAGGGGGGCGTCGCCAGGCTGGAGCGCTCGCTCGATGGCCTGGGCGGCCTTGCCGATCTCCATGACGTAAAAGGGTTGGATGTCCAGCGCACGCTGGCTCAGACCCAGCCCCTTCGCACGGGCTTTAGCCACGCGCCAGCCCTTGGGCAACGTCGTGGGCGTACTCGGCCTCGCGGGTGAGCCGCGCGACCTCGTTGAGCACGGCGTTGACGTATTTGTGGCCGTCGGTGCCGCCAAAGGTCTTGGCCAGTTCGATGGATTCGTTGATCACCACGCGCCAGGGCACATCCACGCTGTGCACCAGCTCGTAAGTGCCCAGCCTGAGCACGGCATGCTCGATGGGTGAGAGCTGATCCAGCGGGCGGTCGAGGAAGGGCGTGAAGCGCGCATCGAGGTCGCTGGCCTGGGCCTCGCAGCCTTCGAGCAGGCGTTGAAAGTAATCGGCATCGGCCTTGTGAAAGCCACTGAGCTCGCTGGTGTAACTCTGGATGCTGCTGAGCGCTTGCTGCCCCACCAACACTTGGTAGAGGGCTTGCACCGCAAACACGCGCGCGCGGCTGCGCCCACTGCTGCTGGTGAGGTTGCG
>RGCL01000050.1 GCA_009919175.1 Betaproteobacteria bacterium | reverse complement strand
CCTTCTGGCCGCTGATGGCGGTGGCGTAGCCAAGCGCCTCGAACGCCTGATGGGGGAACAGCGCGTCGGCCACCTTCGTTTCCTGCAGACAGAGCACATCCGGTTGCGCCTGCTCCAGCCAGGCCTGGACCTGATCCAGGCGTGTCCGCACCGAATTGACGTTCCAGGTGGCGATGCGCATGGATCTCTCGGCCCTGGCGGGCATGGTGCCCCATGGCTGGGCCCGGCATGGCCACTAGCATTCCCTCACTCTCTGACCATCCAGCGGCCATGCACCGCTCCGACTGCCGCAGATCCGGCGGCTCAACGCTGTTGAGGTCGGCAACCAAGCTCTACACCCTGCTCTGCAGCGCCGCCTGTCCCGTGCTGTCCAGCGTGGCGCTGACCACGATCGGCGCGATGGGGCCAGCCCATGCTGATTACACCAATGGCCTCTCCACCCAGGAGCAGCGCTTCTACGACTACGGCCCTGGCGGCAGCAACGGCAGCTCCAAGGGGGGCTCCGTGCTCGATTCGGCCAACCCGATGGATCTGATGAACAAGATCCGCAAGGGCACCGCCATGGATGACGCCACCCCGCCGACCGACGCGATCGATGCGGCCCTCAAGGCGTTGGAGGTGCAGACACCTGCGGCGCCGGGCCCGGCGACCCCTTTGGTGAAGGCGCCCTGAACGCATTGCGCCGCAGGCTGCTCACCCCCCAGCCGCTGGCCACCTGATCGAGTCGGACGCTTCGACCATTGCTGAGCGACAACTCCAGTGCCGCCACCTCTTGGGCGGTTTTGACGGTCGCCAGGGTGCGCACGGGCTGCTCGCCCACACCCAGGTCGGCACGCCCACCCGAGGATTCTTGCTGGACCTGACGCAACTGACGCGAGACCTCGGCTGCGGTCAAACCCAATCCATGCATGCGGTCTGGATCGAGCGCGATGCTCAACTCGCGCGTGACCCCGCCCACGCGGTTGACTGCCCCCACACCTCGCAGCGACAAGAGCTTGCGGGTGACCTCGTTGTCCACCCACCAGGAGAGGGCCTCATCGTCCATGCGCTGCGAGCGCACGGTGAAGGCCAGCACCGGCGTGCCTGCGAGGTTGATCTTTTGAACAATGGGATCGCGCAAATCGCTGGGCAAGTCAGCGCGCACCCCCTGCACAGCAGAGCGCACCTCGTCCACCGCCTCCTGCACCGGCTTTTCCATGCGGAATTCGGCAGTGAGGGTGACAGCGCCATCTTGGACCTTGGTGGTGATGTGTTTGAGGCCTTGCAGCGGCGCAATGGCGTTTTCGAGTTTGCGCGCCACATCGGTTTCGAGTTGCGATGGCGACGCGCCCGGCAAAGAGGCGCTCACGGTGATGGTGGGCAAATCCAGATCGGGAAAGTTTTGCACCTTCATCGAGCCAAATGCAATCAGCCCCGCCACCGACAGCAGCACAAACACCATGACCGCTGGAATGGGATTGCGGATGGACCAGGAGGAGACATTGAGCATGGCCGTCTCCTCAGGGCTTGGCCGATGCCGCATCGACCACGCGAACCGTGTCGCCGTGGTTCAAGAATGCACCTCCACTGACCACCACACGGGCATCGGGCTTGAGGCCGTCGAGCACCTGCATGCGCTCACCCACCAAGCGGCCCGTGGCCACCTTGACCTGCGCGACTTTTTGATCGGTGCCCACGGTGTAGACATAGCTGAATCCATCGCGCACCACCACAGCCGTTTGCGGCACGGTCAAGGCTTGCCCCTGACCCCACTCGATGTCCCCTTTGGCAAACATGCCCGCACGCGCCGAGCCCGGCTGACCTTGCACATCCACGTAGACCAGGGCTTTGCGGGTTTGCGCGTCCACCGAGGGTGCCACCATGCGGACCTGACCTTGCAGGACTTGGCCACTGGCTGCGGTGATCTGCGCACGCGCACTAGGCCGGATGCGGGCGATCTCTGCCGGCATGACCTCGGCGCGCCACTCCAGCCGCCCCTGGCGGATGAGGCGAAACAGCTCCACCCCAGGGCTCACCACACCGCCCACCGTCGCTAGGCGAGCAGAGATCACGCCCGCGTCAGGAGCGCGGATTTCGGTTTGCGACAGGCGCAGGGTTTGCAATTGCACCAGCGCCTTGGCCGATTGCACCCGTGCCTGTGCCGAGGCATCGGTGGCCAGCGCTTGGCTGAGTTGCGCCGCACTGTAAAAGCCTTGCTGATGCAAGGTGCGCACGCGCTCGGCCTGGGCATGCGCTTCCTGCGCGGCCGCATTGGCTTCGCCCAGGCTGGCCTGGGCTTGGGCCAATTCGGCCTTGAGGGTGTCGGACTGCAGCAGCGCCAGGAGGGCACCGCGCTGCACCCAGTCACCCACATTGACGCGCACTTCGGTGGTTCTCAATCCATTGGCCTCGGCACCAATGATGGCCTCTTGCCAGGCGGCCAGCGTGCCGTTGGCGGGAATGCTCTGGGTGACCATCTCGGTCTTGGGCAAAGCCACCGTGACCGTCAGACTGGGTTTGCTGGGTTTGCCCGTGGCAGCAGTCGGGTTTTGCGGCGCCTGTGCCTGCGCGCTATAGGCTCCCAGCGTCAGACACAGCATCAGCCCCCAACTTGCCCAGTGCTTGTGATTCTTCATGTTGTCTTCACAGGTTTCAAAGGTTTGCAGTTTATCGACATGCCCTAAGCCCAATGGGCGGTAGGGCGGTTGATCAAGTGAGATTCGCACCCCATGGCCTTGGCAATGCGGACGAAGTCATCGCGCCCGATCTTGAGCTGCCCAAATCGGAAGACGGCGCCCCAGTGCCGTTTGTCGGTGATGAAGTCCAGGTCGGCCAGGAGGTTCTGGATGGGAGCCGCCTGCGCCGGCCAGAAATCCACATCGATGCGCCAGGGCACAAAGCCGGGCACGCCGTCGTCGCTCATGTCGTAGGGGTAGACCTCGCCCGTGCGGATCACCCCAATGGCCGTGAAGGCCTGCAAGGGCGCGCCATCGGGATAGGCCTCGCGCGGCGAGTAGTAAATCAGGCCATCGCCCGCTTTCATGCGCTTGAGCGGCGCTTGCTTGCCATGGTTCATCTGGGCAAAGCCACCCTTGACGCCGCGCATCACGTGCTCGCGACTGACCACACCGATCCACAGGTTCATCTTGTCTTGCCTCCATCCAGCGTCCACACCGTGCGCTCGGACACCATGAGCCCAGCGCTGCGGCGCGACCCATTCCTAAAGTGAGGTGCAGGCAAAGGGGGGAGTTTAGATCCCAAGCCGCTGCGCCCCGTAAGGCGCTGGCCGTGCCTCCTATAATTTCGCTTTACCACCTCACGGGGGACCAAGTCCCCAACCCGACATGACCCAATTTGTCTTCGTCACTGGCGGTGTGGTGTCCTCCCTTGGCAAGGGAATCGCCTCAGCCTCGCTCGCAGCGATCCTTGAATCGCGAGGCCTCAAAGTCACCCTCATCAAGCTAGACCCCTACCTCAACGTCGATCCGGGCACGATGTCGCCCTTCCAGCATGGCGAGGTCTTCGTCACCGACGATGGCGCTGAAACCGATTTGGACCTGGGTCACTACGAACGCTTCATCACCACCCGGATGAAAAAGGCCAACAACTTCACCACCGGCCAAATCTACAAGTCGGTGCTGGAAAAGGAACGCCGTGGCGACTACCTGGGCAAGACTGTGCAGGTCATCCCCCATGTGACCAACGAGATCCAAACCTTCATCAAACGCGGTGCGGGCATGGACACCCCCGACGCAGTGGACGTGGCCATTGTTGAAATTGGCGGCACCGTGGGTGACATCGAATCCCTGCCGTTTCTGGAGGCGGTGCGCCAACTCAGCCTGCGCCTTGGACCCAACAACGCGGCTTTTGTGCACCTGACCTACTTACCCTGGATTGCCACGGCGGGTGAACTCAAGACCAAACCCACCCAACACACGGTACAAAAGCTGCGCGAAATCGGCATCCAACCCGACGCGCTCCTGTGCCGCGCCGATCGCTACATCCCCGAAGACGAACGCGAGAAGATTTCCCTCTTCACCAATGTGCCGCTGTGGGGTGTGATCTCCATGCCCGACGTGGACACGATTTACAAGGTCCCGCGCGTGCTGCATGAGCAAGGCCTCGACGGCCTCATCTGCGACAAACTGCGCCTGAACACGCCGCCCTCCAACCTGCGGCGCTGGGACGACCTGGTGCACGAAACCGAACACCCACAGGGCGAAGTGCACATCGCCATGGTGGGCAAATATGTGGAGCTCACCGACAGCTACAAATCGGTCAACGAGGCACTCAAGCACGCGGGCTTGCAAAACCATGTGCGCGTGAAGATTGAACACATCGACTCCGAAACCCTGGAGTCCTCCTCCACCGATTCGCTGGCCCGCTTCGATGCCATCCTGGTGCCAGGCGGCTTTGGCAAGCGCGGCATCGAGGGCAAGATTGCCACCGCCCGATTCGCGCGCGAGCACAAGGTGCCCTACCTGGGCATTTGTTTGGGCATGCAGGTGGCCACCATCGAATACGCCCGCCATGTGGCGGGCCTGGCCAACGCCAACTCCACCGAGTTCGACCCCGAGACCCCGCATCCGGTGATCGCCCTCATCACCGAATGGAAGGACGCTGACGGCAGCATCCAGCAACGCTCCAACAGCTCTGATCTGGGCGGCACCATGCGCCTGGGCGCGCAAAGCGCAAATGTGGCCAAGGGGACGCTGGCGCACCAGATCTATGGCGATGTGGTGACCGAGCGCCATCGCCATCGGTACGAGGCCAACGTTCATTACCTGGATCAGTTGCGCCTCTCGGGGCTGGTCATTTCTGCGCTCACCCAGCGCGAGCAACTCACCGAGATCGTGGAGCTACCGCAAAACACCCACCCCTGGTTTGTGGGCGTGCAGTTCCACCCCGAGTTCAAGTCCACGCCCTGGGCGGGGCATCCGCTGTTCAATTCCTTTGTTCGCGCAGCCATGGCGCATCAGGCCGCCAAGCCCGGACTGAAGGTGGTGGCATGAAACTGTGCGGGTTCGAGGTGGGGCTGCATCAGCCCTTCTTCCTGATTGCCGGTCCCTGTGTCATCGAATCCGAGCAACTGCAAATGGACACGGCAGGACAGCTCAAGGACATCACCCAGTCTTTGGGCATCCCGTTCATCTTCAAGTCGAGTTTTGACAAGGCCAACCGCTCCAGCGGCAGCAGCTTTCGGGGGCCTGGCCGCGAAGCAGGCCTGGAGATCCTGGCCAAGATTCGCCGCGAGCTCCAGGTGCCGGTGCTCACCGATGTGCACACCGAGGACGACATCGCGCCGGCCGCCGCCGTGTGCGATGTCTTGCAAACCCCGGCCTTCCTGTGCCGACAGACCGACTTCATTCGCGCGGTTGCCCAATCGGGCAAACCGGTGAACATCAAAAAAGGCCAGTTCCTCGCTCCGCACGACATGAAGCACGTGATCGACAAGGCCCGAGTGGCTGCGCGCGAAGCGGGCTTGAGCGAGGATCGTTTCATGGCCTGCGAGCGGGGCGCCAGTTTTGGCTACAACAACCTGGTCTCCGACATGCGCTCGCTGGCCATCCTGCGCGAGACCGCTGCACCCGTGGTGTTCGATGCCACCCACAGCGTGCAGTTGCCCGGTGGCAATGGCACCAGCTCAGGCGGCATGCGCGAGATGGTGCCCGTGCTGGCACGCGCGGCTGTGGCTGTGGGCGTGGCCGGCCTCTTCATGGAAACCCACCCCAATCCGGCCCAAGCGCTGAGCGATGGTCCCAATGCAGTCCCCTTGCACCACATGAAAGCCTTGCTGCAAACCTTGCAAGCGCTGGATACCGTGACCAAGGCCCACCCCTTCCTCGAACACCAGTTCGATTGATCTTTTTGAGTCTTTAGCCAAGGAAAACACATGAGCGCAATTGTTGACATCGTCGGCCGTGAAATTTTGGACAGCCGGGGCAACCCCACTGTGGAATGCGATGTGCTGCTTGAAAGCGGCACCATGGGGCGCGCCGCAGTGCCCTCGGGCGCATCGACCGGCAGCCGCGAAGCCATCGAGCTGCGCGACGGCGACAAAAGCCGCTACCTGGGCAAGGGCGTGATCAAGGCGGTGGACCACATCAACACCGAAATCTCTGAGGCTGTGCTCGGTCTGGATGCCAGCGAGCAGGCCTTTCTGGACAAGACGCTGATCGAGCTCGACGGCACCGACAACAAAGGCCGCCTGGGTGCCAATGCCATGCTGGCTGTGTCCATGGCTGTCTCGCGCGCCGCTGCCGAAGAAGCCGGCTTGCCCCTCTACCGTTACTTTGGTGGCATGAGCGGTCTGCAAATGCCTGTGCCCATGATGAACGTGGTCAACGGCGGCGCCCATGCCAACAACAACCTGGACTTGCAAGAGCTGATGATCATCCCCGTGGGTGCGCCGAGTTTTCGCGAAGCCTTGCGCTATGGCGCCGAGGTCTTCCATGCGCTCAAGTCCATCTTGCACGACGAGGGCATGAGCATTGCCGTGGGCGACGAAGGGGGCTTTGCGCCCAATGTCGCCAGCCACGAGGCCGCCTTGCAACTCATTTTGCGCGCCATTGAAAAAGCCGGCTATGTGCCCGGTGAGCAAGTGGCGCTGGGCTTGGACTGCGCCGCCAGCGAATTCCACAAGGATGGCCGCTATCACCTGAGCGGCGAGAACCTGGTGCTCGACGCGGGTCAGTGGACCGACATGCTGGCGACCTGGGTGGACAAATACCCCATCATGAGCATCGAAGACGGCATGGGCGAGAGCGATTGGGATGGCTGGAAGCACCTCACCGACCGCCTGGGCAAGAAGATCCAGCTCGTGGGCGACGACTTGTTTGTGACCAACACCCAGATCCTGCAAGAGGGCATCGACAAGGGCATTGCCAACTCCATCCTCATCAAGATCAACCAGATCGGCACCCTCACCGAAACCTTTGCCGCCATCGAAATGGCCAAGCGAGCAGGCTACACCGCCGTGATCAGCCACCGCTCGGGCGAGACCGAGGACAGCACGATTGCCGACATCGCCGTGGGCACCAATGCGGGTCAGATCAAAACCGGCTCACTGTCGCGTTCAGACCGCATGGCCAAGTACAACCAGTTGCTGCGCATTGAAGAAGACTTGGGCGACATCGCCCAATACCCTGGCCGAAAGGCTTTTTACAACCTGCGCTGATTCAAGCGAGAATCTTCGACATGACCCGCCGCGCCACCATCATTCTTGCTTTATTGCTGGTTGTCCTGCAAGGCCAGCTCTGGTTTGGCCGCGGCAGCTTCACTGAGGTCTGGCAGCTCGAGCAGCAGCTCATCGAACACCGCCGCCAAAACGAGCAAACCGAGCTCGTCATCGCCCGCTCGCGCGCCGAACTCTCTGACCTCACCGACGGGCTGGAGATGATTGAAGAGCGCGCCCGCGCCGGGCTGGGCATGGTCAAGCCCAACGAAATCTTTGTTCAGATCAACCGCTAAGGCCTGACCCTGGCTCACTGCCAGGCGTCGGGGCTGGGTTGCGAGCCGCCTGTGGCCTGGGCAAAGAGTTGCGCCACGTCCACGGCATCAAAGCGGTATTGCTGGCCACAGAAATCACAACCCACCTCGACATTGCCACGCTCGGCCAGGGCGGCATCGGACTCCTCACGCCCCAAGCCCTTGAGCATGGCGCTCACCCGCTCGCGGCTGCAACGGCAGGCAAAGCGCGGTCCCTGTTCTTGCACCAGGGGTTCGAACCGCAAGAGGGACTCCTCCCAGAACAAGCGATGCAGGATGTCCTCTGCGCCCAGGGTCAGGAGCTCCTCAGAGGTGAGGCTGGCCGCGAGCAGCGAGATGCGGTTGTAGTCCTCGTTGCGGCCAATCTGGTCTTCGTCTTGCGCCAGATTGCGCCCTGCCAGATTGACCTCGCCTTGCAGGGGCAGGCGCTGGATGAGCAAGCCCGCCGCCACGGTGTCGTTGGCTGCCAGGACCAGCCGCGTGTCGAGTTGCTCGCTTTGGAGCATGTAGTGGGCCAACACCTCCTGCACCCGCTCAATGGGCTCGCCCCTGTCGCCATGCAGGGGCACCAGCCCCTGATAAGGCTGCTGACCCGGCAAACGCCGCGCCGGATCCAGGGTGATGGCGCAGCGACCCGTGCCGCCCGGATTGGCCAGCTCGCTCAGTCGGCTGAGGCCTTCGATGGCACCCACGGTCTTGGCCGTGGCGCGAAAACGCAAATCGGGCTGGACTTCCACCACGGCCAGCTTCAGAGGTCCATCGCCTTGCAACTGCAAGACCAGCGCCCCGTCGAATTTGATGTTGGACTGGAACAGGACCGCTGCGGCAGCCATCTCGCCCAAGATGGACACGATGGGCTCAGGATAAGGCCCGGTTTGCGGATTTTGGGAGCGGCGCGCCAGCACGGTTTGCCAGGCATCGGTCAGACGCACCAGCATGCCACGCACCGGCAAGCCATCGAACAGGAATTTGTGCAGCTCGGCCATGTTGCTCAGTCCAAGCGCTTGAGGTGCTTGGCAAAGCGCTGGGCATTGGCCACATAGGACTTGGCGCTTTTGGTGATGCGTTCGATGAAAGCGGCATCCACCTCGCGCACAGCCTTGGCGGGACTCCCCATGATCATGCTGTTGTCGGGAAAGGATTTGCCCTCGGTGACCAGCGAGCCCGCCGCCACCACACAGTTCTTGCCGATCACTGCGCCATTGAGCACCACGGCATCCATGCCGATGAGGGTGTTGTCGCCAATCGTGCAGCCATGCAGGGTGACCTTGTGACCCACCGTGACGTTGGTGCCCACGCTCAGGGGCAGGCCATGGTCGGAGTGAAGAATGGAGTTGTCCTGGATGTTGCTGCCTTCACCAATGGTCACCGGTTCGTTGTCACCACGTATCACCGCACCAAACCACACGCTGGTGTTGGCGTGCAAGCGAACCGCACCCATCACATGGGCGGATGGCGCAACCCAGGCACTGGGGTCAATCTCGGGGCTGATGTCTTCGAGGGAATAAATGGCCATGGTCTCTTCTCGCAGTGGGGATGAAAGGCTTTCCTACAATTGTAGGGATGGACTTGCGTCAACTTGCCTTGCACTGGCTGTGCGTCACCAACCCCGCTGAAAAAGCCCAGGGGGTCATGGCGGTGCAGCCTGCCCTTGTGGCCTGCGATGAATCGGCTGTACTGGTGCCCACAGCTGCGGTACCAGGCCGACCCGACACGCCCTTACTCAAACCGCCACAGACCATGCCGCAACGCTCGGTTCACACCGAGCGGGGTTTGGCTGCCCTGGTGCATTCGATTGCCCACATTGAATTCAACGCCATCAACCTCGCTCTCGATGCGGTGTGGCGCTTCCCTGACCACCCCAGGGCGTATTACCTGGATTGGTGGCAAGTGGCCCAGGAAGAGGCCAAGCATTTTTTGATGCTCAGTGCGGAGTTGAACCAGTTGGGTCAGGCCTATGGTGACCTCGATGCCCACGATGGCCTGTGGCAAATGTGCGAGGCCACCTCCAGTGATTGGCTTGCCCGCATGGCCTTGGTGCCGCGCACCCTGGAAGCCAGAGGACTGGATGCCACGCCCCTCATCCAGGCCAAGCTGGCCAAGATCGGTTCGCCCGCTGCCCAGCGGCTGATCGCCGTGCTCGATGTGATCCTGCGCGAAGAAGAAGGCCATGTGGCGATTGGCAACCACTGGTTTCGTCAGGCCTGCGCCCAGCGCGGCCTGGAGCCCGAATCCACCTATGCCAGCTTGCTGAGGGCGCATCGCGCACCGCGCGTCAAACCCCCCTTCAACTGGCACTCGCGGCGGCGTGCTGGCTTTAGCGAGGCCGAGCTGCAAGCCTGGCAGGCTGCCGATCAAGCCCTGGGGTGATGCTGCGCATGCAGCTGGCGCAACCGCTCGCGCGCCACATGCGTGTAGATGGTGGTGGTGGAGATGTCGGCATGCCCCAGCAGCATTTGCACCGAGCGCAAATCTGCCCCGTGGTTGAGCAAGTGGGTGGCAAAGGCATGGCGCAAGGTGTGGGGCGAGACCTTTTGCGTGATGCCCGCCTCCAGCGAATAGGCGTGAATGAGCTTCCAGAACATCATGCGGCTCATGCCCGCGCTCAGGCGGGTGACAAATAGCATGTCATGGGTCGCTCCCTTGAGCAATGCCGGGCGCGACTGCGCCAGGTAGCGGTTCAGCCAGTCGCCAGCGATTTCACCAAAAGGCACCAGGCGCTCTTTGCTGCCTTTGCCCACCACCCGCAAGACCTGATCGCGCAAGCTCACGTCCAGCACCCTCAAGCCCACCAGTTCGCTCACCCGCAAGCCGCAGGCATAAAGCACTTCGAGCATGGTGCGGTCCCTCAATCCCAGGGGCGTGTCCACGGCAGGTGCAGCCAGCAGGGCTTCGACTTGCGCTTCGGTCAAGCTGGAGGGCACGCGCAAGGGGCGCTTGGCATGCAGCAGGGTGAGCGTGGGGTCTTCGACCACCAGCCGCTCGCGCAAGGCCCAACGGTAAAAACGGCGAAACACCGACAGGCGGCGGTTGGCGCTGGTGGCTTTGGTCTGAGCGTGCCGGTGGGCAAAGTAGGCCTGGAAATGATGCCCCTGGGCTTGCAGCAAGGTGAGGCCTTGCTCGTGCAGCCACAAGGCAAAGGCTTGCAAATCCTGGCGATATGCATGGCGGGTGTTTTCGGACAGGCCGTCCTCCAGCCACAAGGCCGCCACAAACCCCTCGAGGTGCGGTGCGATTCGTTCCCAATCGGGCTTGTCATCCATGGGCGCATTGTGCCGCGAGCTTGTCGCACCGGGCTGGCCAGTCTGGGCTATCCTGCCCCCCATGAATGTCGCCCTTTTGCTGCTCCCCGATTTCTCGCTCATCGTGCTGGGCCATGTGCTTTGCCGCTACACGGCCCTCAATCGCAGCATCTGGCAGCCCGTAGAGACCCTGGTGTATTTCGTGCTGTTCCCGGTGCTGCTGTTTCATGCCATCGTTCGCTCGCCACTGTCTTGGGCGGATGGCCAGTTTGCCCTCACCGGGGTGATGTTTGCCTTGACCACCATGCTGCTGGTGCTCAACCTGCCGCGCCTGGGCTGGCTCGCCCGCCACTGGACAGCGCATGACTTTGCCGGCGCGGCTCAGGTGGGCTTTCGCTTCAATTCCTTCATCGCCCTCGCCGTGGTCGAGCGGGTCGCGGGCGCGCCGGGCTTGCTGCTGATGTCGGTGCTGATTGGTTTTTGCGTGCCACTCTATAACGTGGGTGCGGTGTGGCCGATGGTGCGCCACGGGCAGAACCAGAGCCTGTGGAAGGAGTTGATGCGCAACCCGTTGGTGGTGGCCACGCTCAGTGGGCTGGTGGCAAACCTGCTGGGCTTTCGCTTCCCCGCCTGGCTCGATCCTGCCGTGGCCAAAGTCGGCGCGAGTGCCATCCCCCTTGGGCTGATGGCAGCGGGCGCAGGCCTCACGTGGCAACAGCTGGGGCAGCAGCGCGTGCTCAGTGGCGTGCTCCTGGGCATGCGGCATGGGCTCGCGCCGCTCATTGCCTATGGCTATGCCCTGCTCATGGGCTTGAACCCCGTGCAGACGGTGGTGCTCATGGTGTTCTCGGCTGTGCCCACCGCATCGGCCGCTTACGTGCTGGCCTCGCGCATGGGCTTCAACGGGGCGCATGTGGCGGGTCTGGTGACAATGTCGGTTGCCCTGGGCATGGCATCGTTGTCGGTGATCCTGTGGCAGTTTGCGCCAGGACTGTGAGTGGGCAGAGAGAGGCCGTGGGCAGAGAGAGGCCGTGGGCTGAGGGAGGCAGTGGGCTGGTCTGGCAACAACGTTAGCTGGAGGGAGTCAGTGGGCAGGTCCGACGACGACTTTCATCTGGAGGAGGAGGGCCTGCCCACTGATTCCACCCCACCCACCCTATTTGTCACTCCAACGCCCACTGACTCCACCCCATCAACCTTCTTTCGTCAGATCAACGCCAAGAGCGTCAAACCAAAACCGGCTCCATCTCCAGACGGATGCCAAAACGCTCATACACACTGGTTTGAATCGCTTTGGCCAACGTGATCACCTCACCCCCCGTGCAAGGATGCTGCGCATCACCCCGGTTGACCAAAACCAACGCCTGCTTTTCATACACACCAGCGTGCCCCAAGGTCTTGCCGCGCCATCCACAGGCATCGATCAGCCAGCCCGCCGCCAATTTGAAACGCCCATCGGCCAGCACGTAATGCACCACCCCCGGATCACGCGCAATGATGTCCGCGCACTGCTCCGCACTCACCGTCGGGTTCTTGAAAAAACTGCCCGCATTGCCCACCACCTTGGGATCGGGCAACTTGGAGCGACGGATCTCACACACCCAATCGAACACCGTTTTGGCATCGGGATTGAGATTGCCGCAGGCCTCGGCCTTGCGCGACAAATCCAGATAGCTGATGTCACGCCGCCATACCTTGGGCAGACGAAACCGCACACGGGTGATGAGCACACGCCCAGCCAGCCCCATGGAGCGAATCTCGCCCGAGCTTTGGCCCCAGTCCAACGGGCCAGGCGCGCTGGCATGCTTGAACACCGAATCGCGATAACCAAAGCCACAGTGCTCTGCCCTGAGGGTGAAGCGCTCGCCGGTGTGCAAATCCATCGCGTCGAGCGAGTCGAATCGGTCCTGCAACTCCACGCCATATGCCCCAATGTTTTGTACAGGTGCAGCACCCACAGTGCCAGGGATGAGTGCCATGTTCTCCAGACCCGGCCAGCCTTGGCTCAGGGTCCATTCCACCCAGTCGTGCCAGGATTCACCCGCACCGGCTTCGACCACCCAGGACTTGTCGTCCTCGCTCACCAGACGGCGACCCATGATTTCGACCTTGAGCACCACGGACTTCACATCGCCTGTGAGCACGATGTTGCTGCCGCCGCCCAAGATGAGCGATGGGGCTGACCGATGCAGGGGGTCGGACAACCAGGCCTGCACATCGTCCTCGCTTTGGATGCGCACCAATTGAGCTGCCCTGGCAGAGATACCAAAAGTGTTCAGGGCATTCAGGGGGTGGTTGTGTTGAACAATCATGTGAGAATTCTCTCATCGCTCATTCGCGGAGACCGTCACATGCCATCTTTTGACACCGTTTGCGAAGCCAATGAGGTCGAAGTGCGTCACGCAGTGGAAAACACCGCCAAGGAAATCACGACCCGTTTCGACTTCAAGGGCACCAGCGCTGCCATCGACATCAAGGACAACGACATCACCCTCACGGGCGACGCCGATTTCCAGCTCCAGCAAATCATGGACATCTTGCGCAACAAGCTCACCAAGCGCAATGTAGACGTTCGTTTCCTAGACGAGGGCGAGGTTCAAAAAGTGGGTGGCGACAAGGTCAAGCAAGTGGTCAAGGTGCGCAATGGCATTGCCAGCGACGACGCCAAAAAAATCCAGCGCTTGATCAAGGATTCCAAGCTCAAGGTCCAAGCCTCGATCCAGGGTGAATCGGTGCGGGTGACTGGCGTCAAGCGCGACGACTTGCAAACCGCCATGGCCTTGATCCGCAAAGACCTGAGCGATTTGCCCCTGAGCTTCAACAACTTTCGCGATTAAGTTTTCTTTTGCCCGATGCGGGTTTCCTCGCCCCGCAGCAAGCGGCGCAGGTTGTCGGTGTGGCGCTGAATGAGGATGGCGCTCATGATCACCAAGCCCCCCAGCAAAATGACATTGGGGGACCACACCAGACCCTGCCCCAGGGCAAAGTAAAAGGGCGCAAACACGGCTGCACACAACGCTGCGAGTGAGGAGTAGCGGAAAAACACAGCCACGATGAGCCAGGTGACCGCAGTGGCCAAGCCCAGCACGGGATGAACCCCGAAGAGCACGCCCGCTGCCGTGGCCACGCCCTTGCCCCCTTGGAAGCGGAAAAACACGGGCCACACATGACCTACAAAAGCAGCCAGGGCAACGCCCGCGACGAGAAAGGCCGGTGCCTGCTCGGGCATCCAGGCTTGCACAGCCCACACGGGCAACCAGCCTTTCAAGGCATCGAGCAACAAGGTCAAGGCTGCGGCCCGCTTGTTGCCGGTGCGCAAGACATTGGTCGCGCCCGGATTCTGGCTGCCATAGGTTCTCGGGTCATCCAGGCCCATGACCCGACTCACCACAATCGCAAACGACACCGAGCCCAGGGCATAGGCCAGGGCCAACCACATCACCACATACCAGTCATCCATGTTGTCGCTTCATCCTCATTGATGGGTGGCCTGGCCAACTTGAGCCTTGGCAAATCGCTCTTCCTCTTGGAGTCGCAACACCCTGCGCTGAACCTTGCCGGTGGTGGTCATGGGCAGCGCAGAGATGAATTCGATCTCTTTGGGGTACTCGTAAGGCGCCAATTGTCCACGAACATGCTGTTGCAAGGTCTGCACCAACTCGTCACTGGCCTCGTAGCCCGGTGCAAGCACGACATAGGCTTTGACCAGGGCGCCACGCTCGGGGTCAGGCTTGGGGACCACGGCCGCATTGGCCACGGCGGCATGCTTGACCAGACAGTTTTCGATTTCACTCGGACCAATGCGATAGCCGGCTGACTTGAACACATCATCGGCGCGACCCTGGTACCAGAGGTAGCCGTCTTCATCGGCATGGGCCAAGTCGCCGGTTCGGCACCAATCGCCGGTGTATTTCTTGGCAGTGGCCTTGTCGTTTTTCCAATAACCCAGGAAGAAGACGGGATCCGCATGCCCATGACGATCCAGTCGGTGTACCGCCACCTCCCCCACCACGTTGGGTGGGCATTGCACACCCTGATCATCGATCACTGCCACGCGATGCCCCGGATAGCCCTTGCCCATGCTGCCAGGTTTGGCGGGATAGCCCACGCCATGGCTGCGCTCATCGTTCATCGCGCAGTTGCCCACGATGTAGTTCACCTCGGTCTGGCCAAACATTTCATTGACCACCACGCCAAGCTGGTCACGGCAGTAGTCAAAGACCGCATCACCCACAGCTTCGCCCGCACTCATGATGGCCTGCAACTTGAAGCGGTAGTGATCTCGGGGGCGGGGGTAGGCCTTCATCATGGCCTTGAGGGCAGTGGGGAACAAAAAGCTGTGGGTCACGCCGTGCCGCTGCAAGATCTCGAACGCCACCTCGGGGGAAAAACGGCCACGCCAAGCCACGATGGGGCGGCCAAAGTAGAGCGTAGGCAACAAGGCATCCATCAAGCCACCCGTCCACGCCCAGTCTGCTGGCGACCAGAACACGGCCTTGCTTTTGAGGGGCAATGCATGGGGCTTGATGGGGCGCTGGCGCTGCACCGGAAAACCAAACCAGTTTTGGCTGCACAAAAAGCCGGTGAGGTTGCCCAGCAAAGCCCGGTGAGGAATCAGAGCGCCTTTGGGTGGACCCGTGGTGCCGCTGGTGTAGATGAGCACAGCAGGGTCATCGGGTCGGGTTGCTGCCGCCACAAAGCCACCCTGGTGGCCAGCAATGGCCCGGTAGAAATCCACATCGGCCTGGTGAGCCGCCTCGCCCATGCCCATGACGCAGCGCAGGTCCGCGCACATCTCGCGCACCCCCATGACCGCCTCCACCGTGGAATCGTCCACGATGGCCAGCACCGCCGCGCTGTCTTGCAACCGGTAACTCAGGGCATCTGGGCCAAAGAGCTGAGACAAGGGCATGGCCACCGCACCCAGCTGCAAGACCGCCATGTAGGCCACAGCGGTTTCAAAGCGCTGGGGCAACACAATGGCCACGCGGTCCCCAGGTTTGACGCCCTGCTCGACCAGGGCATGGCTGAGGGCATCGGCTGCGCCTTGCAGTTGCGCGTAACTGTGCGTGCGCGGCGCCATGCCGCCAGGCGCGTGCTCGATCACGGCAATGCGCTCTGCCGCATCGGCGTGTTCTGCCCAGCGGGTGGCGCAAGCCTGCGCCATGTTGAATCGGGCTGGCACGAGCCAGCCAAGCCCCTGGCACATCGACTCGTAATGGTCATCCAAGCGTTTGCGCGACATGCGTCCCCCTGCGCATTTCTTATGATTGCGCGAATGTACCAAGCCAAACGCCCCTCCCACAGCGAATTTGTCACCGTTCGTCACACCCCCTTGCACGTGCGCCACTGGGGTCAGCCCCAGGCGGGTCAGCCCACCTTGTGGCTGCTGCACGGCTGGATGGATGTGGGCGCTTCGTTTCAATTCATGGTGGATCACCTCAGCCAGACCCATCACCTCATCGCCCCCGACCTGCGCGGCTTTGGCCTGAGCCAGGCTCAAGGCGTGGACCACTTTGTCTTCCCAGACTACATGGCCGACCTCGATGCCTTGCTGCGCCACTACCAGCCCGAAGGACAGATTGACCTCCTCGGGCACAGCATGGGCGGCAACGTGGTCATGATGTTTGCCGGTGCGCGTCCCGAGCGCGTGCACCGACTCATCAACCTCGAGGGCTTTGGCATGCCCCGCACGACGCCCAGCATGGCGCCTGGACGCTATCGGCAATGGCTCAACGAGTTGCAAGCCATGGATGCGGGCGACATGAATTTCAAAACCTATCCCAGTCTGGATGCCGTGGCCCAGCGACTGCAAAAAACCAACCCCCGTCTGCGGCTGGATCATGCTCAGTTTCTGGCCAGCCACTGGGCTCAACCCACCGCCGGCGGCCAATGGGCTTTGCTTGGGCATCCCGCCCACAAAGTGGTCAACCCCAGCCTGTATCAGGTGGACGAAATGATCAGCCTCTACAAGGCCATCACCGCGCCCACCCTGTGCGTGCTGGCACAGGACAACGAAATGGCAAGCTGGTGGAAAGGCCGCTACGACCTCGCGGAGTTTCGCGAGCGCATCGGCCACGTGCCGCAACTCCAACTCATGGAGCTGCCCGAGTGCGGCCACATGATGCACCACGACCAGCCCCAGGCCTTGGCTGAAGCCATCAGTCACTTCTTGTATGCCGCTTCATGAAGCCCAGCCACGATGTGCTCATCGTCGGCGCAGGGGCTGCGGGCCTCTTTTGCGCTGGCCTGGCCGCCCAGATGGGCTTGCGCGTGGCCTTGCTCGATCACTCCGACAAACTGGCTGAAAAAATCCGCATCTCTGGCGGCGGACGCTGCAACTTCACCAACCGTGACCTGGACTTGAGCGCACCAGATCGGCATTTCTTTGGCCGCAACCCCCGCTTTGCCCGCTCTGCCCTCTCGCGCTACACCCCAGCCGACTTCATGGACTTGCTGCGCCGTCATGGGGTGGGGTTTCACGAAAAGCACAAAGGCCAGATGTTTTGCGACGACAACGCCCAGGCGGTGATCAAGGTCTTGCAGCAGGAATGCAAAGGCGGTCCCCAGGGCGGCTCGGTTCAATGGTTTCAACCCTGCCGTTTGCAACAGCTGATTCACCATGCCGGGCAGGAAGCCGCCTATGAGGCGCACACCGAAGCCGGGGTCTTGCATGTGCCATCGGTGGTGGTGGCCACGGGTGGCTTGTCCATCCCCGCCACGGGTGCCACCGGCCTGGGCTACGACTTGGCCCAGCAATTTGGCCTGGCGCTTGAGCCCACACGCCCTGGCCTGGTCCCGCTGACCATGGCCGCCACGGCCTGGACCGACTATGCCGAGCGCTCCGGCGTTTCGTTTCCTGCCCGAGTCAGATACGGCACAGGCCGGGGCGCGGTGTCATTCGAGGACGACGTTTTGCTCACCCACAAAGGCTTGTCCGGCCCGGCCATATTGCAAATTTCCAACGCTTGGCTGCCGGGCCAGCCCCTTGAAATCGACCCCTTCCCCGACACGTCGGTCGCCGATTGGCTGCTCCATCTCAAGGCAACCGGCCGATCCAGCCTCGCCCAGGCGCTGGCCGAGCGCCTGCCACAGCGCCTGGTGCCCCTTTGGTTGAGCCAGGACGAGCGGGTTCACAAGCCCCTGGCTGAGTGCCCGGACCGCTTCATCCGTGAGCAAGCGGAGCACTTGCAAACCTGGAAGGTCAATCCAGCCGGGACTTTGGGCTACGCCAAAGCCGAGGTGACTTTGGGCGGGGTGAGCACACAGGCGCTGTCACAACAAACCCTGGAGTCGCGCCAGCCTGGGCTGTACTTCATTGGCGAGGTGGTGGACATCACGGGCTGGTTGGGCGGCTACAACTTCCAGTGGGCCTGGGCGAGTGCCCATGCCTGCGCCCAGGCACTGGCGGCCAAGGCGGGCAAGGCCTGAGCCGTGGCTATAATGCCCGCTTTGCCTAAACCTAACCCCTTCACACAATGACCACGATTCGCGTCAAAGAAAACGAGCCGTTCGATGTGGCCCTTCGCCGCTTCAAGCGCACCATCGAAAAGCTGGGCCTGCTCACCGAGCTTCGCGCCCGCGAGTTCTACGAAAAGCCCACGGCCGAACGCAAGCGCAAGAAAGCTGCTGCCGTCAAACGCCATTTCAAGCGCGTTCGCAGCATGCAGTTGCCCAAGAAGCTGTACTGATCCCTAAGATCTGCCGCTCTGGCTCGCCCGGTCACTGCCGCGCGGGCCTTTGTTTTTTCCCATTTGGAGAATCAGCATGGACCTCAAAGCCCGCATCACCGAAGACATGAAAAACGCCATGCGCGCCAAGGACAGCCTTCGCTTGGGCACGATTCGCTTGTTGCAAGCAGCCATCAAGCAAAAAGAGGTCGACGAGCGCATCACCCTGGATGATGTGGCGGTGGTGGGTGTGATCGACAAGCTGGTCAAACAGCGCAAGGACTCCATCACAGCCTATGAGCAAGCCCAGCGCCAGGACCTTGCCGACCAGGAAAAAGCCGAGATGGTGATCCTCCAGGCCTATTTGCCTGAACGCATGGACGAGGCTGCAATTGCTCAGGCAGTGGCTGCCATCGTGGCCCAGGTCGGGGCTCAAGGCCCACAAGACATGGGCAAGGTCATGGGCGCCGTCAAAACCCAGCTGGCCGGCAAGGCCGACATGGGTCAAGTCTCAGCGGCAGTGAAGGCCGCTCTCCAGCCCAAATGAACCAGTGACCTCGCCCGGCCTCACAGGCCAGCGACGGTCATTCGGTCAATCAGCACCGAACCCACGGTTTTTGCCCCCTGGTTGTAGGCATCGGCACCGATGGCGACGATGCCCTTGAACATGTCTTTGAGGTTGCCAGCGATGGTGACCTCGTGAACGGGGTAGGCGATCACGCCGTTTTCGACCCAGAACCCACTGGCACCACGTGAATAGTCGCCTGTGACGCCATTGACCCCCTGCCCCATGAGCTCGATGACAAAGAGGCCCGTGCCCAACTTGCGCAGCATGGCGGGCAGATCGTCCTCGGGGCGGGTCAGCCGCGAGCGCATGAACAAATTGTGGGAACCACCGGCATGACCTGTGGTGGTCATGCCCAGCTTGCGCGCTGAATAGGTGCTCAGGAAATACCCCTGCACCACGCCCGCCTGAACCACATCGCGAGCCTGAACCCGCACCCCCTCGTCGTCAAACGGCGCGCTGCCTTTGCCCAAGGGAATGAAGGGGTCCTCGAAGATGTCCACATGTGGTGCAAACACCGCCTGACCCAGGCTGTTGTTGAGGAAGGTGGTCTTGCGATAGAGCGACCCGCCGCTCACCGCATGCAC
>RGCL01000049.1 GCA_009919175.1 Betaproteobacteria bacterium | reverse complement strand
TGATTGACCAGATCGAGCAAGACAGGGCCAATGGGGTGCCACCCTGGCAGGCCATCGTCGATGCCACCATCCGTCGCTTGAGGCCGATTGTGCTCACGGCAGCGGCAGCGGTCCTGGCCATGATCCCTTTGTCGCGCAGCGTCTTTTGGGGACCCATGGCGGTGGCCATCATGGGTGGGCTCATCGTGGCCACCGCACTGACCTTGCTGGCATTGCCGGCCATGTATGCGGCCTGGTTCAAGGTGGCGCCGCCTCCCGGCAAAGCGGCCTGAGCGCAGGCTTTAGGCGTTTTTGCGCGATGCCCAAAAGGTCGCGCCCTGGGGACCATAGCGCTCGTTGTGCAGCTGACCTCGGGGCACCGAGAAACGGTCACCCACTTTGAGGTGATGGGTTTGACCGAGAGTGGTGAGCCAGAACTCGCCCCGAACAACCAGCGCCTGGGTGTCAAACGCGTGAGTGTGGGGCTCATTGCTCAGGTTGGGCTCCCATTCGCGCACCAACACCTCATCGTGGCCTTGGGCCAGTTGCGCGGCCTTGTATTGTTCAAAGTCCATGTTCATGTGACACCTCCTTGGCTCGGATTTCATCATGACCTCACGGGCGGCGCTGTCACCCATTCATCACCGCCAAGGCCCTGATCTGCGGGGGTGATTGCGCTGGCGCACATCAGCCAGGAGGCGCTTCTGGTGGAATCGGCACTCGCGTGTTCAGGAGAAACCTCATGCAGCGTTGGAATGCCCTTGGGCGCAAAGTCATCACCTGGCTGGGCGGGATTGGCCTGGCCCTCAGTTTGTCGTCTTGTGCAGGTCCCGATGTCGGTCAGTACGCCAAGCAAGGTCCGCAGCTGGATCTGAAAACCTATTTCAATGGCCGAATCGTGGCGCACGGCATGTTCATCAAGCGCGGCGGCGAAGTGGCGCGCCGCTTCAAGGTCATCATGGACGCGAGCTGGCGCCAGGAATCCGGCGTCAATGTGGGTACCCTGGACGAGGCCTTTGAATACGATGATGGGGAAAAGCAGCGCAGGGTGTGGACCATCAAGGAGCTCAGCCCCGGTGTGTACGAAGGGACTGCCGACGATGTGGTGGGCAAGGCCGTGGGGAAAGCCAGTGGCCATGCCCTGAATTGGAAATACACCTTGTCCTTGCCCGTGGGCGGTGACCGCTACAACGTCCAGTTCGACGACTGGATGCACTTGATTGACGACCAGGTCATGCTCAACAAGGCGGTGATGAGCAAGTTTGGTGTGGATCTGGGCGAGGTGATCATTTCTTTTCAGAAGCCATGATCCAACGTGCGGTGGTGATCAACGCACTGGGCTTTCAGCTGGTGTGGTGGGCCATGGCCTTGGGCTTGCCCCAATCCCGCTTTGCCCTGATTGTGCTGGTGTCGCTCGCGCATGTGGCCCTGCACCTGAGGCAGTCGGCAGACGCACGCGCTGAATTCAAAGCCATGGCCGCGAGTGTCGCCCTAGGCCTGGCTGTAGACACGGCACTGATTCAATGGGCGCAGGTGACTGTGCACCCAGCCAATCCCGCACCCCTGGCGAGCGTCCAACCCTGGTGGCTGCTGTTGCTGTGGATTTGCCTGGGCTGCACTTTGCGCTCGTCCATGAAGTGGATTTGCGATTGGCCCCGGCTCGGGGCTGCGCTGTGCGCGGTGGCGGGCGTGTTGTCCTACCAAGCCGCCGTGGGTTTTGGGCTCATGGATTGGCAAGGGCTCATGCCCTATGCGATCCTAGTGGTGGCGTGGGGCGTGTGCTTCCCGGTCTTGGTGCTGTGGAGCAATGGGCGCCTGAGGCCATCCGAGGCGCAGGACTTGCCGTCCTCGTCAACGCTCAGCGGGCAAAGTGACACTGCTCCACATTGAACTTGATTTGCTTGGGGTATTCGAAGCCGGATCCATTGCCCACATCGACCACCGTCAAGGTGTTGAGGTTGAGGGCGTTGAGCAAGGTCGCGGGTGCGGTGAGTGACTTCACGCGCATGCGGTGCACCTCAAAGTTGGGGCTCTCGCAGGTGATGTCCAAGTCGCCAAAGCCCCGTTGGACGATGACTTGATTGGGCGTGCGGGTCTTCCACTCGCCATGTTCATTGGTGAGCGTGCATTGCGCGGGCACGGTGGTTTGGCCGCACACGGTCGTGAGTTGAACGCTTTGATAGCGGCCATTGACCACGGTGGAGCAGCCGCCAAGCAGCGTCAATGCAGTGAAGGAAGCCAAAAATATGCGACAGTTCATGATTCATCCAAACAAGGTCATCCGGTGTGTGATCGGACCGAACGACCTGAACTTGAGCCCGAGGGGTGCATGAATAAAGCCTTTACCCGAGAAAGCGACGACCAGGACGAAGAGGAGATCCCCTCTGGCATTGCGGTCGGGGGTAAAAACTACATGACCCCTCAGGGTCACGCGCGCTTGAAAGCTGAGCTGTTCGATCTGATCGATGTGCAACGTCCCCAGGTGGTTGAGGTGGTGAGTTGGGCCGCCAGCAACGGGGACCGCTCGGAGAATGGCGATTACCTCTACGGCAAAAAACGCCTCAGGGAAATCGACCGGCGCATCCGCTTTCTGACCAAGCGCCTTGAAATCGCCGAGGTGGTGGATCCCAGTTTGCATGCGGGCAGCGACCAGGTCTTCTTTGGTGCCACGGTGCACTGCGAGGACGAGCAAGGAGAGGCTTTTGTGGTGACCATCATGGGCATCGACGAGGCCGACAGCGCCCAATCGCAAATCACCTGGATCTCACCCATGGCCAAGGCCTTGCTCAAATCAAGGGTAGGGGATGTGGTCAGGCTGCAAACGCCATCGGGTCACCGGTCCATCGAAGTGATCGATGTGAGCTACCCGACACCATCGGCTTAGCTCGCTCTGGTTCAACCCCTGCGCACCGAGGTCACCGAAGGGATCCAGCCCAGGTTGCGCATGACGCTCTCGAGGTGCTCGAGGTGGTCCACCGAGATGAGGAACTTCATCTCGGTCACCTCGTGACCTCTGACCTCATCGGGCATGTTGACCTGATTGATGTCGGCCTCGGACGATGCAATGGACGATGCAATGCGAGCCAGCACGCCTTTGCCGTTGTTGACGGTGACGATCAGCGGCACCTCGAAGCTGCGCACGGGCTCATCGCTCCATTCCACCGCCATGAATCGTTCACTGTCTTTGGACTGCAGGCGCTGGGCTGATTCGCAGCTTTGGCGATGGATCACCAGGCCTTCGCCACGCCCCAAATAGCCCAGGATGTCGTCGCCCGGAATGGGGTGGCAACAGCGGCCAAACTGAACCGATGCGTTCTCGCCGCCGTCAATGGTCACGCTGCCCTGCGAGAGGGTTTCATGCGCGGTGAAGCGCTCCTTGCTGATGAGCAGCGGGTCGGGCTTGAGGCCCGAGTCCATCATCAGCGCCACCAGGCGCTTGGCCACGATGCTGGCCACGCGCTTGCCCATGCCAATGTCGGTGAAGAGTTCGGCCTGGTTCCTCGCGCCCGTGAATCGCAGCAACTTGTCCCAGATGTCGGCGTTGGCCTTGTCAAGCGCTGGCAGTTGCTCGAGCCCCTCGGCGCGCACCGCCTGGATGAGCGCGCGCAGGCCGAGGCACCCGCCCTGGGCGAAAAACTGCTCATCCAGGCGGTGCGCACAAAGCCCAGCCACGCAGGATTGGGCGCGGGGACCACCGAGGTGATGACTTCCACCACATTGCCGTTGGAGAGCTCGGTGCGCAAGGGCACTTGCGAGCCATTGACCTTGGCCGCGATGGCGCAGTCGCCCACGTTGCTGTGAACCGCATATGCAAAGTCCACCACCGTGGCCCCACGGGGCAAAGCCATGATGCGGCCTTTGGGCGTGAACACATAGACCGCATCGGGGAACAAATCGACCTTGATGTGGTCCCAAAACTCGGCCGCGTCGCGGGTTTCGCTCTGGATGTCGAGCAGCGACTGCAACCACAAGGTGCCTTGCTGTTCACGGCCAGAGGGATCTTTGACGTTGGTCTTGTAGAGCCAGTGCGCGGCAACGCCAGCCTCTGCCACGCGGTGCATGTCTTCGGTGCGCATCTGGAATTCGATGTTCACCCCAGCAGGGCCAACCACCGTGGTGTGAAGCGACTGATAGCCGTTGACCTTGGGGATGGCAATGTGGTCTTTGAAGCGACCCGGCACGGGTTTATAGAGTTGGTGCAACAAGCCCAGCCCCGTGTAGCAATCAATCGATTCGGGGACCACCAGGCGCATGCCAAAGATGTCGGTCACCTGGGCAAAGCTCAGGTGTTTGGACTCCATCTTCTTGTAAATCGAGTACAGGGTTTTTTCTCTGAACTCGATTTGCGCTTTGATGCCGGCTTGGTCGAAGGCTTTTTTCACCGCCTCTTCCACCACCCGCATGAGGTCGCTGCGGCGCTTGCGCGAGCGGATGACCGCCTTTTCCAGGACCTGATGTCGCCAGGGGTTGAGGTGTTGGAACGCCAGCTCTTGCAATTCGCGATAGGCCTGGTTCAGACCGAGGCGGTTGGCGATGGGGGCGTAGATCTCCAGGGTTTCAGCACTGATGGCCTTGCGGCGGTTCGTGGGCATGCTGCCCAGCGTTTGCATGTTGTGCCAGCGGTCGGCGAGCTTGACCAGGATCACCCGCACGTCCTGCGCCATGGCCAGGAGCATTTTGCGGAAGGATTCGGATTGCCCCTCTTCTTTGGTGTTGAAGTTGAGCTTGTCGAGCTTGGTCAAGCCATCGACCAGTTCGGCCACGCTGGAGCCGAATTTTTCAACCAGGCTGGTTTTGCTGATGCCCGTGTCTTCAATCACATCGTGCAGCAAGGCGGCCATGATGGCCTGGGCATCGAGCTTCCACTGCGCACACTGAATGGCCACCGCAATGGGGTGGGTGATGTAGGGCTCGCCGCTTTTGCGCGTGATGCCCAGGTGAGCTTCATCTGCAAGCCGATAGGCCTTGCGGACTTGTTCGATGTCCTCGGGGTTGAGGTAACCCAGCTGCTCCACCAGCGCATGAAAGCTGGCCGCTGCGGCTTGCGCAGCAGGTTCAGCTGTTTGAGCGGGCAGGGCGGTAGAAGTTGGCATGCCCCAACTTTATCGCGAAGCGCATGCCCCATGAAACTCTCAGACTTTGGCGGGACAAATAAAAAAAGCACCCCTGGGGGTGCTTTTCGTTGGCTTTGTACAGGATGACCCCTGTGCAAATACCTTGGCCTGAATCAGCCCGGAACCTTTTTGAGCATCTCAACGCCGATGTGGCCAGCTGCAATCTCGCGCAGGGCGGTCACGCCAGGCTTGTTCTTGCTTTCGATTTTGGGGGTGTGGCCTTGGCTCAGCATGCGAGCGCGGTAGGTGGCCGCAAGAACGAGTTGGAACCGGTTGGGAATCTTCTCGAGGCAATCTTCAACAGTGATGCGTGCCATGGGATTTAGAGGTTAAGGTTTTTGAACACTTCAGGCCGGCTGGTGCGTTGGGCTTGAAAGCTCAGACGCTGGGCATGAACAATGGCTTTGAGATCGAACAGGGCTTTCTCAAAAACTTCGTTGATTATAACGAAGTCGAATGAGGCGGCATGGGCCATCTCCTCCTGGGCATTCCTGAGTCGCAGCTCGATCACCTCGGGCTTGTCTTCGCCGCGGCGCAGCAAGCGGCCACGCAGCTCTTCCCAGCTCGGGGGGAGGATGAAGATCAGCACCGCATTGGCAAAGATCTTCTTGATCTGCATGGCACCCTGGTAGTCGATTTCGAGGATCACGTCTGAGCCCTGGGCGATGCGCTCCTCGATCATCTGCTTGGAAGTCCCGTAGTGATGGCCATGCACCTTGGCCCATTCGACAAACTGGGACTGCGCGACCATGCGCTCAAAGCTCGCTTCGTTGATGAAGAAGTATTCGCGCCCATTGATCTCCTGGCCACGGGGGTCGCGCGTGGTGTGAGAGATGGACGGCTTGACCCGCGCATCGAGCTCGAGCAGGGCATTGACCAGGCTGGACTTGCCCGTGCCACTGGGCGCCGCCACCACAAAAAGATTGCCGGGATAGGTGTTGTTCATTCGAGGTTCTGCACTTGTTCGCGCATTTGTTCAATCAAAACTTTCATGTCCACCGCGATCTGGGTCATGGCCAGGGTGGAGGATTTGGAGCCCAGGGTGTTGGCCTCGCGGTGCAACTCCTGCACCAAAAAGTCCAGGCGCTTGCCCACGCCTTTGGGTTGATGCGCACCCGTGAGCACGGCCTCGATCGAGTCCAGGTGTGCTTGCAAGCGCGTGATCTCCTCGCTGATGTCCACCCGCAGCGCCAAGGCCGTGGCCTCGGTGAGGGCGCGGTCACGGGCGGCGTCTGCCGACACCTGAGAGGGCACCAGCGCGAGGGCTTCTTGCCACTTTTGCAAAAAGCGTTCGTGTTGGGCTTGGATCCACTGCGGTACCAGCGGCTGGGCAGAGGTGGCCAAGGCCTTGAGCTGGTGCAGGCGTTCGAGCAGGGCTTGCCCCAACTGCCGCCCCTCGTGTTCGCGGCTGTGGCTGAGGCCTTCCAAGGCCTCCTGGGCCAAGCTGTGCAGGGCAGGGGCGATCAGGCTCACCTCCAGGGTCGGGCGGTCGCTCAGGCGCAGCACCTCGGCCACGCTCAGGCGCGGCGCTTGCGGGAACACGGCCACCACCTGGTCTTCGAGCGACTTGAGCACTGCCCAGCGCGCCGGGTCGGCGGTTTGCAGGTCGTGAGCGGCTTGAAGGCAGGCCGCACGCACTTCAACCTTGCCCCTGGCCAGGCGCTGTTGAACGAGGTCGCGCAGGCCCGATTCGAGCGGGCGCCATTCGTCGGGCAGGCGCAGGCTCAGGTCTAAAAAGCGGCTGTTGACGGAGCGGATGTCCACCGTGAGGCGAACGCCCTTGCAATCCGCGCGCCCCAGGGCATCGCCCAAGTCGCACTGGGCGCTGCCAAAACCGGTCATGCTGCGTAGATTCATGTCGTGCCAGTGGTATTTACACTCGAATTATCTCAGCAGCTCCCCGTGCCCGAGAATGTGGGGCTTTGACATCTGCCCCTTAACCCCTGGAGAACCCATGACCGCCATCCCGTCTCGACAGCACCGTGCCCTGGATGCGTTGCGCACCGTCAAGATCACGCGGGGCTTCACCCGCCACGCCGAGGGTTCTGTCCTCATCGAAATGGGTCACACGCGCGTGCTGTGCACCGCCTCGGTGGAAGAGCGCGTGCCGCCGCACAAGCGCGGCAGTGGCGAGGGCTGGGTCACCGCTGAATACGGCATGCTGCCGCGATCCACCCACACCCGTTCCGACCGCGAAGCCGCCAGGGGCAAGCAGTCTGGCCGCACCCAGGAAATCCAGCGCCTCATTGGGCGGTCGTTGCGGGCGGTGTTTGACCTCTCTGCCCTGGGCGAGCGAACCCTCACCCTGGACTGCGACGTGCTGCAAGCCGATGGCGGCACCCGCACGGCCAGCATCACGGGTGCGTTTGTGGCCGCGCAAGACGCCGTGAACCACCTCATGCAAACGGGTGCCCTCACCCAAAACCCCATTCGCCAGGCGGTGGCAGCCATTTCGGTGGGCATGCTGCGCGGCCAGGCTTTGCTGGACCTCGAATACGTCGAGGATTCGGCCTGCGACACCGACATGAACGTGGTCATGACCGCCAACGGCGGTCTGGTTGAACTCCAGGGCACTGCCGAAGGCGAGCCCTTCACCGAGGCGCAAATGAACGCCATGATGGCGCTGGCGCGCAAAGGCATTGGCGAGCTGCTGCAACTGCAACAACAGGCCTTGGCCACCCCGCTCAAGGCCTGACATGGATCGCCTCGTCCTGGCCTCGAACAACCAAGGCAAGCTCAAGGAGCTGCAAAGCCTCTTTGCGCCTTTGGGCTTGAACCTGGTGGCGCAATCCGAATTCGCCACGCCCGAGGCCGAAGAGCCCTTTCATACCTTTGTGGAAAACGCCCTGGCCAAAGCCCGCCACGCGAGCAGGCACACGGGCTTGCCCGCCATCGCCGACGACGCGGGCTTGTGCGTGGACGCCTTTGGGGGGCAACCCGGCGTGCAAACGGCTTATTACGCCGTGCAGTGCGGCTTGCCCAAGGGCGACGACCACAACGTCACTGCCTTGCTGCACAACATGAAGGGCATTGCCAACCGCCGCGCTGCCCTGGTGAGCACCCTGGTGGCGGTGCGCTCGCCCGAGGACCCCGAGCCGCTCATCGCCGTGGGGCGCGCACCGGGCCTCATCACCCAGGAGCGCATCGGCAGCAACGGCTTTGGCTTTGACCCCGTGATGTGGATCGAAGCCAAGGGCAAGACCTTTGCCCAAATGAGCGACGACGAGAAGAACGCCATTTCGCACCGTGGCCGCGCCGCGCAAAAGATGGTGGAGTTGATCCAAAGCCAATGGCTGTCATGAGCGGCGAGACCAGCCTGGACGTGGCGTACTGGATGCGCCCTGGCACCTTGCAGCTGAGCGCCTTGCCGCCGCTGAGCCTGTATGTGCACTTGCCCTGGTGCATCAAGAAGTGCCCCTACTGCGACTTCAATTCCCACGCCTGGGATGCCCAGCAAGGCGGCGGCCTGCCCGAACAAGCCTATGTGCAAGCCTTGCTGAGCGATCTGGAGCTGAGCTTGCCCCTCATCTGGGGGCGCCCCATTCACAGCATCTTCATGGGCGGCGGCACGCCCAGCCTGTTTGAGCCGCACTTCATTGGCGAATTGATCTCGGGGATCCGGTCGCGCTTGCCCCTGGTGCCCGATTGCGAGATTACGCTCGAGGCCAACCCCGGCACCTTCGAGAAAGACCGCTTCAAGGCCTTTGGCCAAGCGGGGGTGAACCGCCTCTCGCTGGGGGTGCAGAGTTTCAACGACGCCCACCTGAAGGCCTTGGGCCGGGTGCACAGTTCAGACCAGGCGCAGGCCGCCGCGCACGAGGCAAGCGAGACCTTTGCGCGCTGGAACCTGGACTTGATGTACGCCTTGCCCGGCCAGACCCGTGACGACTTGCAGGCCGATTTGGCGGTGGTGGCGCAGTTGAAGCCGCCGCATGTCTCCATCTACCAGCTCACCATCGAGCCCAACACCCAGTTTGCCAAGTTCCCGCCAAAGCACCTGCCCGATGAAGATGCCTCGTACGACATGCTCGACGACATCATGGCCTTTGCGCACACGCAAGGCCTGCAACGCTACGAGGTGTCGGCCTTTGCCAAGGCTGCCCAGCGTTGCTGGCACAACACCAACTACTGGCAGTTTGGCGACTACCTGGGCATTGGTGCGGGCGCGCATTCCAAGATCAGCTTTGCCCACCGCGTGGTGCGGCAGGTGCGCTGGCGTGAGCCGGCGCTCTACCTGAGCCATGCGGCCACGCAGCCCGTGGCGCAGGCGCACGAGGTCAAGCGCGACGAGTTGCCGTTTGAATTCATGCTCAATGCGCTGCGGCTGGTGGAGGGCTTTCCGTTGGCCTGGTTCAGCGAGCGCACGGGCTTACCCTTGTCAGCCCTGGAGCCCGGCTTGGAGCAAGCCTTGGCCAAACAGTGGCTGGTGCTGGAAGAGGGCGTGCTCAGACCCAGTGCGCAAGGCATGGACTTTTTGTCTGAGGTTCAGCAGCTGTTTTTGTGAAGCCATGGGCCACTTGGCCCCTGAGCGGGAATGAACATTAGAATACGCCCCGATTCACCGGAAGCGTGGCAGAGCGGTTGAATGCACCGGTCTTGAAAACCGGCGAGGGTTTACGCCCTCCGTGAGTTCGAATCTCACCGCTTCCGCCAGCGCCCTAGCATCCATGAGCTTTTCAGGCGAATTTATGTAGATACATACCATAAAACATATCATTAATTTATCGCTACGGGCCAACGCCCAACTCCACGCTGGAGTGACGTTACTTCGATTGCGTTGCACATTTGGCCATATAGGGCGTTTTGCCAGTTGTCAGTTGGCATCACGAGCAAGGCAAGCAGCCGCTACAGGCAGCGAGCCAACCCAATCACAAGGCTGGAGCTGCAACTTCATGTCCGATGCCTTGTGGTCAGGAAGGCGCTTCAGGACGTTCAATGTCATCGAGGGGGCTTCAACTCAGCTTTTCAGCGCAGATGCACCCGATCTCATATTGGGTGTCGCAGTCCGGGTTCTCCAGCTCCAGCCTTGATTGGGTTGGCTCGCTGCCTCGAAGGTTGCGTAGTTGAGCTCCTACCCGCAACCGACGCCGTCGCCGAGGTCATGCACCCCAACGCAGTGCCAGTCTTTGTTGGGTATCCCGGGTTGATACCAGCCTCCATTTCCCTTGCTCCAGCCCTTCCAGGAGCCTACATACCCAGATGTTGGCGCTAAGGTATTTGTTTTTCCCACGTATTCTTGTTTTTTTTCATGCCGATCCTTAAGCATCACAAGCTCGCCCGCGCCTCAACGCTGCTTCTCGTTGTGTTTTTTTATTTGAATAGTTTTTAATGGTAATTTACTATGATATAAAATTAATTATAAAACTAAAAAAATCATATATGGAATTACCAGCATGATTTTTGGTCAGGTAACTATCCAGTGCTTTGGGACAACCACAGAGGGAGAGGCTACATGCAAGGGCACACGCCCGAGACCGTTCTGGCTACAGGTGACCCGGGAGATGATGTAGCTTTGCGATTTCGGTATCAATGGACTTACGCAGCCATCGTGTGCTGCATGTTGTTAGACGAGTCGCAAGAGTGTGCGGAGGTGTTCTGCGAGCATCACGAAGACATACTCGTCAAACTCACGAGCGGACGATTCCGCGGTCTTCAGATCAAGACTCGGGACGGATCTCAGGCCCCTTGGAAATCAAGTGATGCGGCCGTAAGGTCGTCTCTTGCACGATTCTGTCGTTTGGAGCAGAACTTCCCGGGGCACTTCGAAGGGTATCGGTTCCTTACAAATCACCAACTGCATCCGTCCGCGAATAGTCAGGACGTTCGGAACGTACTTCGCGAAATGCGAGCTGTGGACGAGCCACGTCTACTAGCACAGAAAACCCAAAGATACCTGCAGAGTATTGCAAATGAAGCGGGATGCGACGAAAGCCTAGCGTTAACCGCTCTCCGCAAAGCGGAAGCGGACGATACTCTCCCGAAGTTGGCAGACATCGAAGTCCGTCTAATCAGCACCTTAGCTGAGAATTGGCATCGCTCGGAAGATCTAGTAAACAAAACTGTGGCGCGGGCTGCCAGGCGGCTCTGGATGGAGTGCTGCCGCGCGGCATCGCTCGCTCATTTAGACGTACTGCCAGCTTACATTCCAGCTTCAGCGACTCCCACCACTTCAGCAAATACTGCTCTTATCTCCGGCAAGCGCTTTGACTCCGCAAGGCTGAAGCAGGTTCTTGATGATGGTGTCGCGGGGACCCTTCCGCTCGAGGGTGACCTAGCCAGCCTCACGCTGCCGGGTACGGGCAATCGCAGTCTCTTGCAAAAGAAACTCGAGGCCGGGGGGTTCTCCGTAGTCTCGCAGAATTCAGCGGAGGACCTACGAAGCAAGGCTGAGTACCTCGGCTTTACATGGATGCAGCGATTTGGCCGAGAGAACGGGTTGCAGCGCTACACCCATATCCGATCTGTGGTGCTGAGTGACGCGGCCACGGCTTTCGAAGCGGCAAAAGCTCAGGCAAACCCATTTGGATCATTAATGCTTGGGGAACTCCGAGAACGCTTTCGGGAGCGTCGCCGGGACGGCGTGCAACTCTACGAATGCTCTGGTGAGCACTTGGAGGGAGTTGCTTTCGAGCTCACAGCTGAATGTCAGGTGCAATGGAGTATTGACCGACCGTGGGAGGAAGAGTGAAGAACATCGTGCGCGCCGTCACAGACCTTGATCAAGCGCCTCACCTACATCTCGCCCGGATATTGATCCTGCTCCACGCTTTCAGGCGCGGTTCTCAAGGGGGTCCTGTTGAAGGCCTAACGAAGCTTGCTAAGCTTGATTTTCTGCTGCGTTATCCAGTCATGTTGCAGAAAGCTTTGGAGGTCAGAGGGCGCTCCACAAGTGATGTCTATCTTGAGCCGCATGAGCTAATGAGCGTGGAATCGCAGATGGTGCGTTACAGATTCGGGCCGTGGGACCACCGATATCGCGAGTTCTTGAATATCTTGGTGGCAAAAGGCTTGGCTGCTGTTAGCGTGGAGGGAAGAAAGGTCGTGATCTCCATCACAGACACTGGCAGCCGAGTAGCGGGAGATCTGGCGTCGTCAGTTCAGTTTGAATCCCACGCTGCTCGCTCCCAGGTGCTTAAGCGCCATCTCGATCTGAGTGCGACCAATCTGATGAACTTCATCTATGAAACATTTCCGGAGGTTGTCTCGCTTAAGTACAACGCACCGATCCCCACATGAAAATCCAACTGATCCAACTTACGGTCCGAACACGTCGCACCGCCGAACTGATTGAATTTGCGCCGCAGGTGACTTTTCTTCATGGTCCTATCGGGCGAGGAAAATCTACTGTCGCTCGGCTGATCGACTATTGTTTGGGTGGTAAGCTGGAGCAAACTCCCGCTATCCAGCACGAGTTTCTGTCTGCCGAATTAGTCCTGATTCTTGGAACCTCACGCTGTTTTCTTGAGCGTTCGGCAGATGATTCGCAAGGTGTGCGCGTCAGCTGGAGAACGGGGGCGGGGCAAACTGAGTCTCTACATGCTCCGCTCACTGCGCAGGAATCGCCCATACTCGGAGGTGAAGTCTTCAATCTGAGCGATCTGCTGTTTTGGCTGTGTGACGTGCACCCAATTAAAGTGAGAAAGCGGACACGTGACCCAGACTCTGACCTAGTACGACTGAGTTTCAGGGACATCTGGTGGTACTGTTATCTTGACCAGACGCACCTGGACTCCTCTTTCTACAAGCTCGAGGACCCGTTCAGGAGGCGTAAGAGTCAAGATGCGATGCGTTTCTTCACTGGCCTCTATTCCGACCGTCTCAATCAGTTAGAGCAAGAATACTTTCGGATCGTCGACGCGCAGCGCGCCAAACGCGAAGCGGTAGCTCAGATCCGGACCTTCATGTCACCATTTGGATGGAGCACGGACATTGACCTAGATAGTGAACTTGCGGCTACGGAGGAGGCACTTAGAAATTCAGAGGCCCAACACGCACAGCTAGAGCGGTCTAGAAGCGCCACAACGCACCCTACTGACGCCCTGCGAGCAGAGTTGCGGCATCTTGGCTCTGAAATCGAGATGATTCGAGTTGCGATCGCTGATTCCGAGCGTACGGTCGCCGAGCAGGTTGCCCTCAGGGCTGAACTCATAACAGCAAAAGTCAAATCGGAGCGAGTTGAGCAGGCGGGTCGGATACTTGAAGGGATTGCATTTATCAGGTGCCCCGAGTGTGGCACTGACATATCAGATCGCCCCCATTTTCATGATCGCTGCCGACTGTGTGGCAGCGATGCGAATCCCGAGTTGCAGTCCTCTGTTGAACTTGAGGCGCTACGTAAAGACCTGAATGAACGCATAGATCAGATCGCGGAATCGATCTCCCGTCGACAAAGAGAGCTTGCTCGCAGCCAGCGCCAGCTCGCACAACTAAACGTGCGAAAGCAGACTCTAGATTCACAGTTGCAGGTTGAGCTTTCACGATACGACTCTGCATTTGTGGAGAGCATCAGAGGTGTTGATCGAGAAATCGCAACGTACACCGAAAGGATTCGCTCGCTAAGACGCTTACAACTAATGCCACGTGCAATAACCGAAGTCGAGGAGGAGGCCGGAGCCCAACAGGGGGTGATTGATCGCTTGAAGTCTGAACTTGCCGTTGAACGAGAACGCTTAAAGTTCGCCGATGAAAACATTCGCGCAGTTGCAGTCGAGTTCAAGCGCGTGCTACTGGCGATCTCGTTTCCCGGCATCTCGGATGAAGATGAGGTGACTCTGGATCCTAGAAATTGGCAGCCGACAGTCACTCACCAAGATCAGGATTGGGGATTCTGGGACACCGGTAGTGGCGGTAAGAAGACACTGTTCAATGTCTGCTACGCACTCGCTGTGCATCGGGTCGGCATAGAGCGTAGTTTGCCAGTGCCGAATCTGCTTATCATTGACGGTCCGACGAAAAACATCAGTGATGATGAGAACCCAGAACTGATTAGGGCGCTGTACGACGAAATTTACAAGCTTGCCGCTAAAGCCAAAATCCAGTTCGTGTTGATTGATTCTGATCTAGTGAGGCCGGTGGTAGTGATCAACACGTTTATCGAGAGACGGATGGCTGGCAAGCCTGACGCGCCGAGCCTGATCTCCTACTACGTCGGGCCCTAGTGACAGCGTCTTATTCGGCCCCTTCCGATGCGGACGATTTGCTGCCGCTGGCTCGTGTTGTGTTCGAGACAGGAGACATAGAAGCAGCTCATGCAACGATGCAGGCCGAGATGGAAAAAATGTCTGAGAAACTGCGAGCGGCAGTCTTGAAGTGCGCCCCCAAGCAGTTGATTGGATTTTTCTGGGGGCAACTGTTGATGGGTCAGATTGGCCGCGCTGCCGGAGAAGCCGAGGTAGCTGGCGAATCCAAAGCCAGCTCGCGGGCTTCTCTGGACGATGTCATGTTCGCCCTGGAGTATGTTCATGCGGTCCTAAGCAGCCACAAGATGAGAAGAGGCCGGTTTGGGGCCAATTGATGGGGGCCAACCTACTAATTACACTAGGTTCATGCAGTATGTGTTGAGCTTTCTCTTATTGCTGGCGCCAATGGCCGCTGTGACCTCGCTTACGGGTTGCAGTGGCGAGCCTGACCCCAAGCAATCAAATCGGCAAATCGGTCCAGATTCAAAGAATCGGTTAGGGCTGGAATCCAGCGCTCAGGCAAATACCGCCAAGCAACTGAGCTGCTATGGTCAAGACAACTCGCCCAAGCACATTGCAAGTTCGTTTGGGCGGTTCAAGTTGGTTTGTGATCCCCATGTGGGCTGGACAAATCAGCCGCAAGAACATTTGGCCGAATACGCACCCACAAAACTCTACTTGAACGACAAGTTGGTCCATGAGTCCTTGATCATCACCGAGCCCGAGTTGGTCAAAAAGAAAGATGGGTTTGAGTATTGGGTGTTTTATTGGGGAGAAGGCGGAAACGCCTGCGAATCCTGGTCGCTGGTCGCAATGTCCGCTCAAGGCTATCGCTTGTATGAGGACATTCATCAATGTACTGCCTGGGAGGGACGTGAGCCTCATTTGATCATTGCTGGCCTCAATGTTCGCGATGAATCCCCCGCAGTGGAAACCGCTTGCGAACCCTACCTAAAAGTGGTTCCGTCTCGCATCAAAATTAAAAATGCCACAGTGAGCATTCATTTTGTCAAACACGCGGACCCCGATCTGTCAGAGCAATGGGAAAAAAGAATCCCTCCTCGCTATCGCAAAACGAATTGGATGCCCTACGGGTGTCTGATCAACGACTACGACGGCGTGGTGGTGGTCTACACCGTGGATGAGCGACAACTAGGGTATGGCTTGTACCTCACCGAGTCGGAAGCCTTTCCCACAGGTAGGAGGTGAGTCATGGCCTTGCGATCAGTTGCCATCACTTTGATTTTGCTATGCACATTGGCTGCTCATGCCCAGAACCCCGCGCCTTTGTCGCCTTGCGCACCCAATAGTCGTTACCTGGACCAGTGCATGGCGCAACGGCAATACGCCAATCATGTCAGCTATAGCGGTGCATTTGTGATGGATAAGCCCGAGGGCATTGGAACGATGTCATGGGGCGATGGCGTTACCTTTTCAGGCGTTTTCAAGGCGGGGCGACCCACAAAAAATGGTTTTTATAAGGATGCCTCAGGGAAACCGTTGACCGGAATGGATCGCAGTCAGGTCGAACTGGCTTATGTTGGAACTTTGGAATTTTCCTCTGGCAATCGATACGAGGGTGAATATCGCAACTCAAAGCCGCACGGGAAGGGGACTTATTTCTATCGCGATGGCTCCCGTTTCACGGGCCAATTTGTTGATGGTGTGAGGACGGGCCAAGGCACTGAATACGACCGCAATGGCGTGGTGACCCAATCCGGTGAATGGCGTCTTGATGAGTTGGTTCGCAGTGACACCAGGGTGGCGCAAAGCGCACCACCCCCTGCGTCCAATCCGGCACCCAGCATCATCCGATCGAATGAACGGCGAATTGCTTTGGTGATTGGCAATGGTGCGTACACGGTGCGCCCGCTCAACAACCCCGTGAACGATGCCAACGACATCTCTGCCGCCTTGAAGCGCAGCGGCTTTCAGGTGATCGATGTCAGGAATGCCAACCTCACGCAGATGCGCGCCAAGATCCGTGAGTTTGGCGACCAACTCATCAACAGCGATGTGGGGCTGGTGTACTACTCGGGCCACGGCGTGGAGCTCAAAGGGCGCAACTACCTCATCCCGGTGAACGCCGACATCCAGCGCGAAGACGAAATTGCCGACCAAGGCTTGGATGCAGGGCTGATTCTGGAAAAAATGAACACCGCCGGCAAAGGCGTGAACATCTTGGTGGTGGACGCTTGCCGCGATGACCCATTTGGGCGCAGCTTTAGATCCACGGGCCGGGGCTTGGCACAGATGGATGCGCCCAAGGGAACCATCATTGCTTATTCCACCTCGCCGGGCAAAGTGGCTTCAGACGGCGACCCCAAAGACCGCAACAGCCCCTACACCAAGCACTTGCTGCGGGCCATGCAGATCCCCAACATCCCCATCGAGCAGGTGTTCAAAGAGGTGCGCCGGTCGGTGCAGGCCGAGACCAAGAACCAGCAGACGCCTTGGGAGAACACCAGCCTGAGTGGGGACTTCTATTTCAGGGTGCAGAGATAAGCCCATTAGGTGTCATTAAACTGGTGGGATGAAGTATCTGTTTCGCCTTCTTTTATTGCTGATCCCTCTGGCCGCTGTGGCTCAGTCGTCTCTGCCGCCGTGCACGCCCACTGGTGTGAAGCACATGTGCTTTGGAAAGATAGAATTTAAAGGGGGAATTGATAGGACTCTCGAAATTTATCTTGATCCGTGGACTTACGTTGGTGAGTTCAAGGACGGCAAGCGTAACGGTCTAGGAACCTTAACTTTTACAAATAGTAATTCAAGATACGTCGGTGAATGGAAAGATGACCAGCGACACGGTCAGGGAACATTGACTTGGCAAAGTACCACCATGGGAGAGGTACCTTTGGTGTTGCTGGGTCTGAGTGAAGAAGCTGCATCGACAAGTATTCGTGGTAACACTGATGTGAAATACGTTGGTGAATGGAAAAACAACCAGCAGAACGGAAGAGGAACCTTAACTCTGACAGACGGCCGTAAATATGTTGGCAATTGGGTGAACGCCAAGCGCACCTTTGGCACCTTCATATGGCCAGATGGGTCGAAATACGTCGGTGAATGGAAAGATGACCTGAGGCACGGCCAAGGAATTCAATACCTCCCGAATGGCTCCGTCAGACAATCTGGTAACTGGCGTGATGGTGAATTGGTTCAATCATTTGCTATCAACACAAATCGTTTCTCATTCAACGCAGATTCCGCTACACCACTCATCAAACCTCAATCGGATCCCCTCAAATCTGAAAGAGATCGCTTGGCCGCCGAGGCTGAATCAGCTCGCAAGCGTCAGCAAGAGCTCGATCAGCGTTTGGCGCATGAGAGGGCAGAGAAGGAACGGCTTGCGGCACAAGTGGCGAACCAAGACTCCGCCCCACAACGCAACTCACCACTTGCGACTGGCCGCAATGAGCGCCGCGTGGCCTTGATCGTCGGCAATGCCAAGTACGCTTACAACCCGCTGGACAACCCGGTGAACGATGCCTCTGACCTTGACGCTGCACTCAAGAGCCTTGGCTTCAAGACCGCACTCCTGCGAGACGCCACCATGGCGCAGGTGCGCAATGCCACCCGGCAATTCGCCGACGATGTCGCCACCAGTGACGTGGCATTGATCTTCTTTGCGGGGCATGGCATTGAGGCCAGGGGGCGCAACTACCTGATCCCGGTCTCGGCCGACATCAAGCACGAGTATGAGCTGGAAGACCAGGCCTACGATGCCGGGCGCTGGCTCGATATGCTCGAAGACATCAAGGGCACCAACAAGCAACGGGTCAACATCGTGATCCTGGATGCCTGCCGCAATAACGATCTCGCGCGCGGATGGCGCTCATCCAGCCGTGGCCTAGCCCGCATGGATGCGCCCACGGGCACCTTCATCGCCTTTGCCACCGCCCCCGGCAAGGTGGCGATGGATGGTGCAAAAGGGCAGCGCAACAGCCCCTTCACCAAAAACCTGTTGCGGGCGATCCAGACCCCGGATGTGCCCATTGAGCTCATGTTCAAAGAGGTACGCCGACTTGTCCTTGAGGACACCAAGAATGAACAAGTCCCCTGGGACAACTCCAGCCTGGTTGGGGATTTCGTGTTCAAGAAAAGTCGTTGAAGTTTTTTTGGGAGATCACCATCATGAAGTACACATTGAAGTCATGGGGCATGGCTTGCGGCATGTTCTTACTGATGCCTTTTGCCAAAGCGAATGAGCCCACCATTCTTGAGATGCGTGTCATGCAAAGCCGGATTTATGAGATCTCGGCAACGGAATTTTTGGCGGGGATGAAAGAAGCCTGCAAATCTAGAGGCGGACATTTTTCTGGTGATCCGAAACTCTTTGAACGTCAAGGCGTATGTCAATGTATTGAATATGACACTGCCTCATTGAACAATCGAGGTTTTATGAGAACGTCTTTCAACCTGGAAGGCGTGAATCTCGCTAACAACAAGATTCAAGTTCGAATTTACGCCCAGAGTTTTGCTCATGATGGCCCTAGGGGGATGAAGATCGTGAAGCACGCTGATCCAAAGGTTTATGAATTGCTTTTCAAAGACATCTCTGACGCAGTGGGCCTCAAGGACATTCCCATCCAGGTCAATCGCGCAGAGTAAGCCTGGTCTTTGACTTCAAAGCTCTTGTTCAACCATTAAGTGTTGCTTGGTGGTCTGAATGCTACTCAAGAAGTAGACAGCATTTCATTTTCGCCATGGGCTAATTCCTGATCAAAAAGAAATGCGTTAGCCTCGACGGATTGTGGAGTGAACGCATGAGTCAGAAATGTCCTTATTGCCGCTTCAGCATCCCCAGCGATGCCATCGTCTGTGGGCATTGCGGGGCTGAAAAGCGAACGGTTGTCACCGAACCCTTTGACCCCAGCATCGTCAGCGAAGCCGGTGCTGTGATGGGTGCCATCGCATTGGCGCTTGCGGCATGGTTTGGTTTGCTGTCCACTTTTCCCTGGTTCCCGGAGCATTCCATCAAAGGGGTATTGCTCGGCGCGGTGGCGGGCGCAGTGCTGGGGTTTTTTTCGCCATTGCTGGACAAGCTGTTTAAAGCCGCCATTGGCTTGATCATTGGTGTCGTCATCGCCGCCATCGCCACCAGCATTTTTGACATCAAGTCCATCATCCCCATGGTGATCTGCGGTTTGATCGGTTTGATTGCGGGCTTTTTTTACGAAAAAACCGAAGACCAGTGGTTCAGGTGACCGAAGGTTTGGCGAACGCCCCATGAAGATCCGCACTTTCATTCTCTGTTGGGGCTTGCTGCTTGCGTCCAGTCTGGCCCTGGCGCAGGACAAGCTGGGCGTGGTCCTCATGCATGGCAAACAAGGCGGTGGTCCCAGGGATTCCAGCCTCGATGTGCTGCACAAGAAGTTGCAAGAGGCGGGGATGGTGGTCATCAAACCCGAAATGCCTTGGTCTTTCAATCGCTTCA